>DATCFX010000001.1:0-1028 GCA_036509275.1 Pirellulales bacterium
CCCAACTGGATCAACAAAACAACGTGCTGGCCGTGCTGGCCGGACGTTTGCCGAGCCAGGCACCGGCGCAGACCTTCGATCTGGCCAGCCTGCACTTGCCGCAACGACTGCCGCTCAGCCTGCCATCCAGGTTGGTGGCGCAACGTCCCGACGTGCGTCAGGCCGAGGCGAACATGCACGCGGCCAGTGCGCAGATCGGCGTTGCCATCGCCAACCGCTTGCCCAATATCTCCCTCAGCGCCAATGCCGGCAGCACTGCGGTGGCGATAGGCCAGGTGTTCAAGACCGGTACGGGCTTCTGGAGCATTGGCGCCGATATCGCTGCGCCGATTTTCCACGGCGGCAGCCTGCTGCATCAGGAGCGCGCCGCCAAGGCGGCTTTTGTGGAAGCCGCCGAACAATATCGCGGCACGGTATTGACCGCGTTCCAGAACGTGGCCGATACCTTGGCCGCGTTGCAACACGATGCCGAAGGCCTGCAGGCGGCGGCGAAAGCGGCGGATGCGGCCACGCGCACCATGGACCTTTCGCAACGCCAGTACAAAGCCGGCTACGCCAGCTACCTGACCTTGCTGAGTGCGGAGCAGGGCTACCAGCAATCGCGCATTGCGCTGGTGCAGGCGCAAGCGAGTCGTTATGCCGACACGGCAGCGCTGTTCCAGGCACTGGGCGGCGGCTGGTGGCATGACCCCCAAACCGCGACTGGGACCGCTGCCAGCCACGCCGCTGCCACCCGGGATAGCGATGAAAAATAGATCACCCTCCGAGATGCCCTCGATGCGCCGAGCCCCTGTTGCGTTGCTGTCCGCCGTTGCCCTGATGGCATTCTTGGCGCTGGCCGGCTGTTCGTCGAAGACCGATACGCAGGCCGCGGCCGCCGCCGACACACCGCACGACGTGACGCTGACCTCGGCGCAGCGCCAGCACATCCAATTTGTGACCGTCGCGCGCAGCAGCTATCACCGCAGCATCGAAACCAGCGGCGTGGTGGATTTCGACCATGATCGCGCGACCCAGGTGCTGGCACC
>DATCFX010000002.1:0-4989 GCA_036509275.1 Pirellulales bacterium
ACCTGAACGACCTCCGCGATCCGCAGCAGCGGACGATGGCGGCGATCCCGCTATCGAGGGCCGAAATGTTCGGCCAGGACAACCTGATCATGGCCATGAACATCGCGGTCGGCGGCTGTTTGATCCTGGGGCTGTTCACGCGTTTGGCGGCGCTGGTGGGCGGGGTGTTCTTGCTCTCGATCGTGCTGGCCCAGCCCGACTGGCCGGGCCTGTATCCGCTGCCGTCGCCTTCGGCTGGCCGCACGTTTTTGATCGGCAAGGAATTCATCGAGATGGTGGCTATGTTCCTGCTGGCGACCACGCCGGTGGGACGCTGGGGTGGCCTGGACTTTTTCATCCATAACGTGGTGGTCCGCCCGCTCGTGGGCCGGAAGGAAACGACATGAATCTGAGTGCTGAAGAAAAGGCCGTCGGCAAAGAAAACTTTCAGGCGGCTATCGGCAGCCCCTTCACGCGGCGCGAGTTCCTCGCCGGCAGCATCGCGGCCGGCGTGGTATCGGGCGCCGGCTTGGGGTCGTTCTATTTCGGCTACAAGAAGGTCCACGATCCGGTCCGCATCGGCGTGATCGGCACCGGCGACGAGGGCAACGTGCTGATGGGCGCGATCACGCCCGACTATTTGCAGGTCGTGGCGATCAGCGACATCCGGCCGTATAACGTGTACCGCGCGTTTCACGGCGATCATTCCAGCCCCAACGCCCTGGCCGTGCGCTGCGGCCTGATGAAGAAGTACGGCTGGAAGAGCGAAGACGAGGCCCACAAGCACGTCAAGGTGTACGAAGACTACAAGGATCTGCTGGCCGACAAGCAGATCGAGGGCGTGGTGATCGCCCTGCCGCTGCACCTGCACGACCAGGTGGCCATCGAGGCCATGAAAGCCGGCAAGCACGTGATCACCGAAAAGCTGATGGCGCATAGCGTCCACCAGTGCAAGAACATGGCCCGCGTCTCCGAGCAGACGCAAAAACTGCTGGCCACCGGGCATCAGCGGCATTACAGCATTCTCTACGATAACGCGGTCGACACGCTGCACCGCGGTCTGCTGGGCGACGTCCACAGCATCCGCGCCCAGTGGCATCGCGGGAACCTGCCCGGCCACGACAGTTGGCAGCAGCCGCTGCCGGCCGACTTGCGCAAGCAACTGGCGAAGCTGGAAAAAGAGCTGAGCTCGACCAGCACGCGTTCCGCCACGGCCCTGATGAAAAAGAAAGAGCTGCTCGAGCACCAGGTGCTCGACGAAGGCGTGGACGCCTCGAAGTATGGCTACCAATCCAAGACCCTGCCGGGCGGCTACATCTGCTCGCCGCTCGAGGAGTTGATCCGCTGGCGCCTCTGGAACCGCACCGGCGGCGGCCTGATGGCCGAGTTGGGCAGCCATCAACTCGACGCGGCCGGCATCTTTTGCAGCGCGCAGCGCGACGACCATCAAAAGGCCCTGCCGCTGTCGGTGTCGGCCGTCGGTGGGCGGTACATCTTCCCCTACGACCGCGAAGTGGACGATCACGTGTACTGCACGTACGAGTTCCCGGCTCCCACCTACAAAGCCGACGATCCGGTGCTCAAGCACAAGAAGATCGGCGTCACGTATTCGTCGATCAACGGCAACGGTTTTGGCGGCTATGGCGAAGTCGTGATGGGCACCAAGGGAACGCTGCTCTTGCTCGGCGAGCAGGAAGTCATGCTCTTCAAGGATTCGTCCACGACTACCAACATCAGCGTGGTGAAGGGCAAGTCGGGCGGCCCGACGTTGGATACCACGGCCAGCGGCGGCGGGCCGGCGGTCGAAGTCGGCAAGAAGGCGTTGGAGGCCGGCCCGGTGAGCCGCGGCTACACCGAGGAGCTCGAGCATTGGGCTTGGTGCGTCCGCAACTTCGACTACAAAAACAACCAGCCCAAGTGCCAGCCCAAGGTGGCCCTAGCCGACGCGATCATCGCCCTGACCACGAACCTGGCAATCGACAAGCAGCAGCGGATCGAGTTCAAGCCCGAGTGGTTCGACATCCACAGCGACGAAACGCCCGAGGGCATCAAGCCCAGCGTCAAGGCGTAAGCGCTCACGTTGCGTCGCGCAACTCCGGTCGCCGGCGTCCCCAGTTCGCCGACGCACCGCGCACGCACGACGCCAGTTGCCGGCGAGCGCACAACGCATTTAGCCCCGGGCCTTGGCCCGGGGTTTTTTGTTTCGCCAGTTCGCTTGGCTGGACAATCGCCACCCTGCCGCTAATACTCCTGGTGCTCGGCGCTCGTGCGCGCCACGAATCCCTGCTTGAGGAGTCTTCAACCGTGGAAAAATGGGCCTTGGGAGTGTTTGCCAGCATCGATGCCGGCTTGGGGGTCAAGCTGGAGGTGGCCCGGGAATTGGACGTGCCGACCATTCAACTGCACGCGCCCGAGCAGGCCACCCGGACGCCCCAGAGGGCGAAAGATTTTCTGGCCCGGCTCAAGCAGGACGGGATCACGCTGTCGGCCGTGTTCGCCGGCTTCGAAGGCGAAAGCTATGCCGATATCCCCACAGTCAGCCGCACCGTGGGGCTCGTGCCGCCTGAAACGCGGGCCGCACGTGTGACCGAGCTCAAGGCCATTGCGGATTTCGCGGCCCTGCTCGGTTGCCGCGTGGTCGGCTTGCATGTCGGCTTTGTGCCACACGATCGCCAGCATCCGCTGTATCAACAGGTGCTGGCCGTGACGCAAGAGGTGTGCGACTACGTGGGCCGGCATGACCAGGCCCTGCACCTGGAAACCGGCCAGGAGCCGGCCGATGCGCTGTTGCAATTCATGGGCGACGTGGGGCGCAAGAATCTGTTCATCAACTTCGATCCGGCCAACATGATCCTCTACGGTTCAGGCGAACCGATCGAGGCCCTGCGCAAGGTGGGCCACCTGGTGCGCAGCGTACACTGCAAGGACGGCACCTGGGCCAAACATCCCGGGCAGGAGTGGGGCGCCGAAGTGCCGCTGGGCGAGGGCGACGTCGGCATGGAAAACTACTTGCGTACGCTGGACGAAATCGGGTACACCGGTCCGTTGACCATCGAACGCGAGATTCCGCAAGAGCCCGAGCGGCAAAAAGCCGAAATCGGCCGCGCCGTACACCTGCTCAACCAATTGAAAGCCAAACTCGGCGTCGGCCGCTGACCCAGTATTCAATCGATTTCAGGAGAACAGCATGCCGAAGTTGACGGTGAATGTGCCGCACCAACTCGATCAGCAGGAAGCGGCCTCGCGGCTGCAAGGCATTTTGGAGAAGATGAAGGAGCGCTTCCAGGGCCAGATCTCCGACTTGCACGACGAGTGGCAAGGCAACGTACTCAACTTTGCCTTCAAAACCTTCGGCTTCGGCATCAAAGGGGCCATGCACGTCGAGCCGCAGCAAGTCCGCGTGGACGCCGATCTGCCGTTTGCGGCCATGATGTTCAAGGGCCGAATCGAGCAGGAGATTAAAAGCTCGCTCGAACGCTGGCTGAAATGATCCAACGTGTAGCGGAATCCGTGAGAATTCCGCTGCGCAAACAGCGCGCCACCGCGGCGGAAGGCTCACGGCTTCCGCTACGGCGCTGCGTAGGCCCGGCGAGCCGAGCCGGGCGGGTCGTGCTCGAGCGTCGTCCCTAAGTCCCGCTCGGCTCGCGGGACCTACGAAGCGCAGCTCGGTCACCGCGACGGAAGTCTCACGGCTTCCGCTACGAGTGCGCGTCGCAAGTCTCATAACCGGATGCTGTTCCGGTTCGGCTCCCAACTCCGCCAAAGACACGGCCGGCGATTTTGTTGTTCGGCCGGGATCCGCGTGCTAGATTGCGCTTAAGCGCTACTTCTCACGGGCGGCCCTGCGATGTCCCAGTCGATTCAGTGTTCAGCCTGCGGACATTCGCAGCCGGTGATCGCCGGCCGAGCGCCGAAGTATTGCTCGGGCTGCGGGGCCGACTTGCCCCCCGTGGTCGTGCTGCCGGTGACGCTGCCGCCGCTGGCTGCGGTCCGACCGCCACCGGTATTGCCGATCGAACATACGACCGTTACGCGGCACACCGCGCCGCGCAAATCGGCCGGGCAATTTATCCTGCTGGCTGTCGTCTGCGGCTTGCTGTTCTCGCTGTTGCCGATGGGTTTGGCAGCCGTGTTCATCTGGCAATATGTCGAGCACGCAGGCCGACAGCAGCCAGCGGCCGCCGATTCCGCCGGCGCGCCCGATCGCATGGCGGCCAGGCGGCCGGCTGCCAAGTCTCCTTTGGCGATGGTCACTAACTTGCCGCCGGCCGGAGAAACGCAGCCGGGTTCGGAGGGCACGTCCCCCTCTGCGTCGAGCCTCACGGCTTTGCGCCCGATTCAATCTGGCATCGCAGCCGAGCCTGGCGACGCGCCTGCCAGGCGGTCGACGGACCTGGCCGATCTGATCGATACCGTCGAAAGCTCGGTGGTCCGCGTGAATGTGTCGGGCCCGAACGGTGGCGGGCTGGGCAGCGGCTTCATCGCCAACGCCGATGGCACGGTCGTTACCAATCATCACGTGATCGACGGGGCGGCCTCCGCCGAAGTGATCTTCAAAGACGGCCGCACGGCCCGGGTCCGCGGCGTGCGGGCCGATCTGGCCGACAAGGACGTGGCCGTGCTCTCGATCGAGCCGCCGCCGGGCCGCCCGCTGCGTCCGCTGAAGATCGCTGCCGGATTGCCACGCAAAGGCGAGCAGGTCGTGGCCTTCGGCGCACCGCTGGGATTTTCGTTCACCGCTTCCGACGGCCTAATCAGCGCCATCCGCAACGGCTCCGAGTTGAACGCTGAATTCCGCGGCATCGGCTTCAAGCTGGATTACGACCCGGGCGTCACCTGGCTGCAAACCACCGCGCCGATTTCGCGCGGCAACAGCGGCGGCCCGCTGGTGAACCTGCGAGGCGAAGTCGTGGGGCTCAACACGCTCTCGATTCCGGAGCTGGGCCAGAACCTGAACTTCGCCGTCTCGGCCATCGATTTGCAGCGGGCGATCGCCAGCGCCGCGGCCGA
>DATCFX010000003.1:0-1972 GCA_036509275.1 Pirellulales bacterium
CCGTCTCCCGCCAGGGGAGAGGGGTTGCGGAGAAGTTATTTTTCGGTCGATCCTAAGGTGCATGCCCCGAGAAGCCGCAATGCGGCGTGCTGGCAATCACCGCCCGAACGGCTGCTTGTTCGCCCGTCGTGAGGGCGCTACAATCTCCCGGGCGCCAACGCTGGCGATCCTGGCCGGTTTGCAAATGGGTGCCATGCCCACGCCGCGTGGGCATGCGGGCCACGCTCAGCTTGTAAGCGCATGGCCACGAAGCGTGGGCATGGCACCTTGGCATGTCGCTGGTAACATAGGTTGCAGGCAATGAAGGTCTTGGTGATTGGCAATGGCGGTCGCGAGCACGCCCTGGCGTGGAAGCTGGCTGCCAGTCCGCGCGTCGACCATGTATACGTGGCTCCTGGCAACGCCGGCACGGCGCTGGACGCCGAAAATGTCGACATCTCGCCGACCGATTTTGCCAGGTTGACCAAGTTCGCCCAGCAGAACGACGTGCGGCTGACGGTCGTGGGTCCGGAAATTCCGCTCACGCTGGGCCTGGTCGACGCCTTCAACGCCGCCGGACTGCGGGTCTTCGGCCCCACTAAGGCCGCCGCCGAGCTGGAAGGCAGCAAAGTCTTCTGCAAAAACCTGCTGCGCCATGCCGACGTGCCCACGGCCGACTACCGCGTGTTTCGCCATAGCGAGCGGGCCATGACCTACCTGCGCGATCGCGAAGACGTGCCGGTCGTGGTCAAAGCCGACGGCCTGGCCGCGGGCAAGGGCGTGATCGTCTGTGCGGGCCGGGCCGAAGCGCTGGATGCCGTCCAGCGGCTCAGCGGCGACGAGTTCGGCACCGCCAGCAGCCAGATCATCATCGAGGAACGGCTCGACGGCCAGGAGATCAGCGTGTTGGCCGTGACCGATGGGCAGACCATCGTCACGCTGCCCCCCGTTCAAGACCATAAGCGCGCCTTCGACGGCGACACCGGCCCGAACACCGGCGGCATGGGCGCTTATTCGCCTGCCCCGGTGGTCAGCGACGAGCAATTGCACTGGATCGAGGAGCACGTGCTCGTGCCGACGATCCATGCCATGAAGCGGGCGCGGCGGCCGTTTCGCGGCCTGCTGTATGCCGGGTTGATGCTGACCAACCAAGGCCCGAAGGTGCTGGAGTACAACGTGCGCTTCGGCGATCCCGAATGCCAGCCGCTGATGATGCGGCTCAAGAGCGACCTGGTCGACTTGCTGGAGGCGACGATCGAGGGCCGGCTCGAGCATCTGCCGCCGCTGGAATGGGACCCGCGCTCGGCCGTCTGTGTAGTGATGGCCAGCGAAGGCTACCCGGCCAAGTACCCGCGGGGCCGGCCGATTCGCGGCTTGGACGACGCCGGCAAGCTGCCCGACGTCAAAGTCTTCCATGCCGGCACCGCCACGGCCGGCGGCCAGGTGGTCACCGACGGCGGCCGCGTGCTGGGCGTGACCGCCTTGGGCGGCACCACGTCAGCCGCCAAGCTCGAAGCCTATCGGGCCGTCAAAGCCATCCGTTGGGACGGAGCGTGGTGCCGGAAGGATATTTCCGACAAGGCGCAGATGGCCCGGTGAGCCGATCACGACCGGATCACCCATAAAGCCGCGACCGTTGGTCGCGACCAGCGGTCGCGGCTTTATGGGCAATTCACATTTCGTCCCCGCTACTCGAGGTCTTCGCCGTAGCCGGGTGGAAAGATGCTTTCGTCCGGCGGCTCGTCGCTCGGTTGATCGAAGCGGGCCAGCCAGTACTCGAGTTCGCCGAGCCCGCTGCCGGCGACCGGCTTGGCCGGTTCGCCGGGCGGTTTGAGTTGCCGCTCGGCCCGGCGGTCGACCGTTTCGCCGTACCAGCGATCGCTGTCCACGGCCCGGGCCTTGCGCCGGTGGGCCGCGCGTTGCAAGCGATGGTCGCTGGACACGACCGTCAGCCGGCGCGGGGCGGAGTCCTGACGGATCAGCTCCTCGATCA
>DATCFX010000004.1:0-1178 GCA_036509275.1 Pirellulales bacterium
GTGCTGTATCGCAAAACGCTGCCGGCCGACTTTCGCCAGGCTGCCGGGCCGAGCGTGCAGGGCGTGATTGTTGTCGAGGCCAGCCCTTGGCTCGAAGACAACCAATGGCTCTTGGACCTGGCCGATCGCGACACGCTGATCGTGGGCATCGTCGGCCATCTCGAGCCTGCCACGCCGTCGTTCGCCGGCCAGATCGAACGATTCGCGAAACACCCGCTGTTTCGCGGCATTCGAGTCAACGGCAAGCTACTCGCAGCCAATTCTCCGTCGCTGGCCAACGACCTGAAGCTGCTGGCCGATCACGATCTTGAGTTGGATGTCAACGGCGGGCCGGACATGCTGTCGACGGTGTTTTCGATCGCCCGGCGGTTTTCAGCGTTGCGGGTGGTCGTCAATCATCTGGCCAATTCGCCGATCGACGGCAAGGCTCCGCCGCGCGAGTGGCAAAACGGCATGACCGACGTCGGCGCCTGCCCCAACGTATTCTGCAAAGTCTCGGCACTGGTGGAGAAGGTGCAGCCGCGCGGGGCCGCCGTGCCCGAGAGCGTCGACTTTTATCGCCCAGTGTTGGACGTAGCGTGGAATGCCTTTGGCCCGGATCGGCTGATCTATGGCAGCAATTGGCCGGTGTCGCGGCGCAGTGCGACGTATCCCACTGTCGAGCAAATCGCGGTCGAATACTTTCGTCAGCGGGGGGCCAGCGCCTTGGAAAAGTTCTTGAGTCTCAACGCCGCCAAGGCCTATAAATGGGTGCCGCGTACCAGCCCCAAAGCTGCTAAGACATGAGGCGAACGCCCATGATACCTCGCTGGTCGAACAACGTCCGCCGCACGCGGCGCGAGATGCTCCGCGTCACGAGCGGGCTGGCCGGACTTTCGCTGGCCGAATTGCTGGGAAGCGGCCGTCGGGCCGCAGCCGCCGGACCCGCGCCCAAAGCCGATGCCTGCATCGTGATCCATCTCAATGGCGGTCCCAGCCACCTGGATATGTGGGACATGAAGCCGGCGGCGCCGGCCGGCATTCGCGGCGAGTTCCGCCCGATCGACACTTCGCTCGCCGGCATGCAGGTCTGCGAGCATTTGCCGCGCATGGCCCGCCAGGTACACCGCGCGACGCTCGTGCGCTCAATGCACCACAGCGTGAACAACTCGCACGCCGAGGCGGTGTACACCAGCCTG
>DATCFX010000005.1:0-4968 GCA_036509275.1 Pirellulales bacterium
CCGCCGGTCCACAAAGATCGGGGCGCTCCCACGGTTCTGTAGCGTAACGGCCAGCGCGGCAGCGCCCGTCGTAGGCCGCCATGAGAGTTGGAGAGAGGCATTTCGATCGAGCCCGCGCATCGTCGGCTCCTCCGCACCGTCGCGCCCGGGCGGCGGCGGAGAGCAAGCGCAGAAGAGCAAAATCGCGCGAGCCCACCATGCAGTTGCCGACAGTTGACGCGGAGCGCTTGTTGCAGTCATGATCGGACCTGCGTAAAGCTAAGCGGTCGGCAGGCGGGAGCCCTATCCGCTCGTTTTGCTGCCAATGATTTCGCCTATCGTCCGCGCCCCTCAGCGCGCTCCGCGATTTGAATCGTACCGCGCAGGGCGCGGAACAACGCACGGGATGAGCCGGCCTAGTACGGTATTTGAGCGAAATCCGGGATCACCAGCCCTGGCCGACCGTGGCTCGCGCCGGAGAGTCGGCTGCCCGGTCAGGCGTCGCCCACGGGCTCGTAGGCGACGACGAAGGTCGACAAGCCTACGCTCAGGCGGTCGCCAGGCTTGAGCGGCGACTCGACGGTGTAACAGCCGTTGATGAGCGTGCCGTTTTTCGATCCCAGGTCCCGGACGATCAGCGTGCCATCGATCGCCTCCAACCGGCAATGCTCGTGACTCACCCAGCGGTCGGCAAGTTGCACGCCGGCCACCGCGCTGCGCCCCAGCACGACGGGAAACCGCTCCAGGCTGATCTCGCGGCCGCACTGCCACTCGTCACCGACAAGCTTGATTTTCATGCGACTGCTGTCCCGCTGACCATTTCGATCGGGTTGACGACTTCGATCTGGTTGACCACGCGCTCGACGCCGTTGACCTTGGCCACCAACTCTTGGGCCAACTGCTTATGAAAAAAGGTGGCCAGGCGGCCGCGCAGCACCAGGTCGCCTTCGACAAACTCGCAACGCACGCGGCGCAGCGGTGCATACGAACTGCCGCGCAGACGAGCCAGCGCCGCTTCGGGCGCAGATTTCGACACAGGCAGGGCCGGGTGCCCCTGCGAAACACGATGAGACATGGATACCGATTCCTTGGCAAACGAAGTGGGAAAACCAACGCGGACTCACGGAGACAGGCCGATGGCCGCTGGGACGGGAGAGAAGCCGTCGCCGACTGCGCGAAGCGCAGGACGAACTGATCTTCCCCCGATCGAGCGATTTGCCATCACCCCGCTGGCGGGAGCTGGCGGGCCTTGCAACGCACCACGAAGCGGCCCTTTTCGGGCAGCCGCATCAGCTTGTTTGCATGAACCGCACCAACTTACCGCAAATCTTAGTAGATTTTGGGGGGCCGTCAATAGTCTTGAAGACTTGTTTTTGAAAAACAGAGCCCGATCGCGCCGGGCGCGGGAAACCCGGCAGTTTGCCGAAGTGAGTTGCCGACCAAACACGTCGCAATTCCGCGACCCTCATCAGCCGCCGCAGTCCCACCGGGTATAACATTTGCGAGCCACCGGCTCCGCTCGACGGTCAGCGCTGGGTGCGGCCACGGCGCAAATCATTTCATGGCGGAGGTAGTGCGATGCGAAAATCTTTGATCGGAGTTGCGGGCTGTTTGCTGGTCGCGGCGGTGGTGGTCGTGGCCACGGGCGTAAAGGCCGGACCGGAGTACGATCTGCGCTGCGGCGCGATTTCGTCAGACGGTTTTGCGCTGCTCAAGTTCGACCTGCATTCCGGGCGTTCGTGGACCGCACTGCGAACCAACGAGTGGAAGAGCGTGCAAGAGCCGACGAGCCCGCCGGGCGGCACCTACGACGTACACGTTGAGCAGTACGCCACCAAGGATGCGACCGGCAAAGACACGACCGAGTGGCAGATGTTTCGCATCAACAAGACCACCGGCCAAGCCTGGGTCCTAATGAGCCGCGGCGCCCCCGGCAAGCAAGACAGCCGCTGGCAAGAAATCGCCGAAGCGAAATGAGGCCCCGAACCTGGATCGGTTCCAGGTTCCAGCCAAGTGGGCAAGATCGGCTCAAGGAAAACGTTCATGCACCGCATCAACGCTTGCACGTTCTGGCTGACCATCGTTCTCGTTCTGGGCAGCGCGGCGTCGCTCGCCGCCGCCGAGCCGACGAAGCCCACCCCGCCGCCCCCTGCCGAGCCGGCCGGTCCGATGTGGGACCTGAAGGCCTTGTCGCAAACTCCCAAAGTCTATCCGGCGGACGATTTCAAGGCCGAAGGCGTCAAGGCCTTGTTCTACGAGGGCGTGCCCTTTCACGGCCAGCCGACGCGGGTGTTCGCCTGGCTCGGCCTGCCCAAGGTCGCGGCGGGCAGGCGCGTGCCGGGCATGGTGCTGGTCCACGGGGGCGGCGGTACGGCCTTCGACGACTGGGTCCGCCTGTGGAATCAGCGCGGCTATGCGGCGATCGCCATGGATACCTGCGGCTGCCTGCCCGGCGGCGCACACGGCAAACGCCCTCGCCACGCGCAGGGCGGACCGGCCGGCTGGGGCGGTTATGGCCAGATCGACGAGCCACGCCAGGACCAATGGGCCTACCATGCCGTGGCCGACGCGATCCTCGCCCATTCGCTGCTCCGCGCCCAAGGGGAAGTCGACCCTCAGCGGATCGGTCTGACGGGCATTTCGTGGGGCGGATATCTCACGTGTCTGATCGCCAGCGTCGACTCGCGGTTCCGTTTTGCCGTGCCCGTCTACGGCTGCGGATTCACCACCGAACACTCGTTCGCCAAGAGTGTCTTGAGCCTGGGACCCGCACGCGCCGACCGCTGGATGCGCTGGTGGGACCCCGCGTCGTATCTCAAGCACGACAGGATTCCCATGCTCTGGGTCAGCGGCAGCAACGACTTTGCCTATACGCTCAACGCCTACCAGAAGTCGTATCGCACCGCCTCCGGTCCGCGGACGCTGTGCATCCGGCTGCGCATGCCGCACGGCCACGGCCCCGGCCAGTCCCCCAAGGAGATCCTGGTCTTTGCCGAGAGCGTGCTCAACGGCGGCGACCCGCTGGCCAAGATCACCGACCAGGGACGGACGGACCGCCAGGCATGGGTCGCTTTCGACAGCCGCCACAGAATCGTGAAGGCTGAACTGAACATGACCAAGGACCTGGGCCGCTGGCCGGACCGCAAATGGGAGGCGCTGCCCGCTCCGCTCGACAAGGCAGGCCGGGCCACGGCCACGCTGCCCGAGGGCACGACCGTCTATTACTTCAATCTCGTCGACGACCGCGACTGCGTCGTCAGCAGCGAGCACGAAGAGGTGCCCAAGCCGTGACGGGGGGCTGCGGAGAGCTTATCTTTCGTTCGACCCTTCCACGCTCGGCTCGCTGATCGTCATTTTTGCGCCTCGCGACTTGGAGAGGGTCGAAGGCGCAGCCGCCTGCGCCGCTCACGGGCATGATGCGGGCTGCGAGCAACTGGCATGCCGCGCGGATCACGTTCGATCCGTGGTGGGGTGCCCGTCGCTCGGGAAATCACGGGCTATTAACGCCAGTTGAAAAACGTCAAGTTTTCTTCGATCGAATCTGCCGGCTCGGGGAATGCCACAATCTTTGGCAGCCCTTACATGAAAAGTTCTCATCTTTCGCAGTCACTAGGCCTCCGGGGGTGTAAGCGTAGCTCGACACGATTGCCGCAACGGGGGGCCGTTGGCCGCTGGCCAACGACGCTCACCGACGATCCGCATAACGATTGCGATTTCCGCGACGATTTCTGTTCCAGGGGGAACTTTGCCGGGTAGTGAGAGTTCTGGCAAACAGCCCCATTTCCAACCACGAGGCGGCCCCATGATTCTGAAGCACGCGCCTGTGGTCGAACTTCACGATTTGGCCGTCAAGACCCTGGGGCCCTGCCGCATCGACTCGCCTTTGGCGGCACTGCTCAACGGCCGAGGCAGCAGCTTTCATAACGTCGATGAAACCGACAAGGTGCTGTTCGACGCGACGGTTTCGGCAATCTCGTCGCGCGCGACGGTTTGCGACTGCCTGCCCGCCTTCGAACCGGCCGGTCCGCGACGCAAAATCTATTTCGACCCCTCGAAGACCCGGGCCGCAGTCGTCACCTGCGGCGGGCTTTGCCCGGGCTTCAACGACGTGATCCGCGCCATCGTCATGGAGTTGACCGCGCATTACGGCGTGAAGCAGATCTACGGGTTTTGCAACGGCTACCAAGGATTCGTCGCCAAGTACGGCCGCCGGGTCTTGGACCTGACGCCGGAACTCGTCGATGATATCAACGAGCACGGCGGCACGATCCTGGCCACGTCGCGCGGCGAGCAGGACCCGGCCGAGATTGTCGATTGCCTGGAAGCGATGAGCGTGAACCTGCTGTTCGTGATCGGCGGAGACGGCACGCTGCGCGGCGCGGTCCGCATCGCCCAGGAGGTGGCCGATCGCGGCCGCAAGATCGCGATCGTCGGCATGCCCAAGACGATCGACAACGACATCATGTTCATCGACCAGAGCTTCGGTTTTCAAACGGCCTTCTCCGAAGCGGCCAAGAGCATTCGGGCGGCCCACGTCGAGGCCAAGAGTTCGCCCAACGGCGTGGGCCTCGTGCGGTTGATGGGCCGGCACTCGGGCTTCATTGCCTGTTACGCGTCGCTGGCCTTGAGCGATGCCGACTTCGTGCTGATTCCCGAAGTGCCGTTCAGCCTGGAAGGCCAGCGCGGACTGCTGCCGGAGTTGGCCCGCCGGATCGCCGAGCGCGGGCACGCGGTAATCGTCGTGGCCGAAGGCGCCGGCCAAGAGCTGATGCAAGCCTCCGCCGCTGCGACCGACGCCTCGGGCAACGCCCGCTTGCAGGACATCGGCTTGTTTCTCAAGCAGCGAATCAGCGACTATTTTGCGATCGCCGGGATCGAATTGAATCTGAAATACATCGATCCCAGCTACGCGATCCGCAGCGTGCCGGCCAATCCGCATGACAGCGTCTACTGCATCCGGCTGGCCCACAACGCCGTGCATGCCGCCAT
>DATCFX010000006.1:0-5809 GCA_036509275.1 Pirellulales bacterium
AGATCGAGCGTGGCTTTCGACTCCTGCTTGAGCTCGATCAGATCGGGCAGCGAAGTTTGCATGCGGAAGGCCATTTCGTACTGTGTGATCCGCGTGGCGATTTCGGGGTCGTGTACGCTGGCCAGTTGGCGGCGGTTCAGCTCGCCCACGGCGTCGAGAATGCGGCGGCGGTCGGCGGGAGCCTGGCCCGGCGGATTGCTGAGAAACAGCACGGGATCGCCGGCCGAGCGGAACTGCACGCCTTGATACACGCTGGGCAAAAAGCCGTTGGACCAGAGCGACGTGCCCGCGCCGCCCAACGGGCCCGAGAGCATCACCACGTAAGCCGGCAGATCCTGGTTCACGGTTCCCAAGCCGTAAGTGAGCCACGAGCCGAAGCTGGGCCGGCCGCCGCGGCCGAAGCCGGTGTGCAGGAACATCTGCGCCGGCGCGTGGTTAATCTCCTCGGTATGCACGGTGCGGATCACGGCCAGTTGATCGGCCACGCCGGCCAGGTGCGGCAGCAGTTCGGACATGGTCTGCCCGCTCTGGCCGTGCCGGGCGAATTTGAAAGGCGAACCGGCCAGCGACAGCTTGCCGCCGATGAAGGCGAATCGCCGCCCTTTGAGCAGCTCCTCGGGACACGGCTGGCCGTCGCGTTTGGCCAATTCGGGCTTGTGGTCGAACAAGTCGAGCTGCGACGGGGCACCGATCATGTGCAGGTAGATCACGCGCTTGGCGCGCGGCGCGAACATCGGCTTGCGGGCAGCCAGCGGATCGGCCGGCGCGGCCGCGGCTGTCTGCTCGCCCAAGAGCGAAGCCAAGGCCGCGGCCCCCAGGCACAAGCCGCTGCGCCCCAAGAAATATCGACGGCTCGAGAGGGGTGTCATTTGTCCGTTGTCCGTTGGCTTCTTCTTGTTCTTCTTTGTGTTTGTCTTTGTCGGCTTTGCCCATAAATCCTGATCGAAGCATTTCGTAGGGTGTGTCGAGCGCAGCGAGACGCACCAACTACCGGACGTGGTGCGTCTCGCCTTCGGCTCGACACACCCTACCGTTTTGGGAAGCAGGCTTTATGGGCAAAGCCTTCTTTGTCTTCGTCTTTGTCTTCTTTGCGCTCGTCGCGATCTTCTGTTCGAACTCTTTGTAACGCGTTCAGTTGATCGTTAGCCCCTGTTAATCGTTTCGTCCAGGTTTAATACGGCGGTTGCCGCCGCGTACCAGGCCGCAAATTCATCGGCCGCCACGCCGGGCGGGAGCTTGAGTTTGCCGACAAGCTCGCGCGCGGCGGCCGGATTGTCTTTTGCTGCTGCCCGCTGGGCGTCCCACAGTTTGCGCAGCACGGCGACTTCGGCCGAGTCGGGCGTGCGGGCCACGGCCAGCCGAAACAGATACGCCAATCGTGCGTCGATGCCGTCCTCCGGCCGGTCCACCACTATCCGGCGGGCCAGGGCCAGCGCGGCTTCGACATACACGGGATCGTTCAGCAGCGTCAGCGCTTGCAGCGGCGTGTTGGAGCGCGGCCGTTTGACGCGGCAGGCCAGCCGGGCGTTGGCGTCGAAGTTGACGAAGCTCGGATACGGAGCCGCCCGCTTGAGCACCACGTACAGCCCACGCCGATATTGCCGCTCGCCGGGGCTGACCACGTAATCGACCTTCTGGCCACCGACTTTGACCCACAGCCCGTCGGGCTGAAACGGCCGCACCGGCGCTCCCCCCTGCTCCGGGCTCAATAAGCCGGCGATCGAGAGCGCGCTGTCGCGAATCGCCTCGGCGTCGAGCCGGAAGCGGGCCCCGCGGGCGTAGAGCAGATTCTGATCGTCTCGCGCCGCCAACTCGGGCGAGAGCGTCGAAGTTTGCCGGTACGTGGCCGAGAGCACGATCGTGCGCAGCAGCTTTTTCAGCGACCAGCCGTTGTCGATGTACTCGGCGGCCAGCCAATCGAGCAGTTCGGGATGCGTCGGCGGCTGCCCCTTGATGCCAAAATCCTCGGGCGTGGTCACAATGCCGTGGCCGAACAACTCGGCCCACCAGCGATTGACCGTCACCCGGGCGACCAGCGGATGATCCGGCTGCACGAGCCAGCGGGCCAGTGCCAGCCGATTGCGCTGGCCGGTGGGCGTCGTCATCGGCGGCAGTACGGCCGGCGTGGCCGGTTCGACCGCGGTGCCGGGATTGCGGAAGTCGCCGCGAACAAAGATTGCGCTGGCACGCGGCTTGGGCAGTTCGTGCATGACCAGCGTCGTGGGCGGCTGGAGTTTCGCCAGCTTCGCTTGGATCTGCGTGCGATCGGCCTGCAAATCGCGATAGGTTGCGTCCTGGTCACGCTGGTAGACGGCCAAAGCTTTGGTCTGCTCGGGCGTGCGCTTTTTGGCCGGTGTGCCCAGCGCTTTGACTACGGCCGCGGGCACGGCGTCCGCATCCGGACGCACAAGCGCCGTCAGCCGCAGCCGACCGATCGTGCGGCCGGCGCCAAAGTTCTGCTCCAGCGTGACGGTCAGCTTCGTGCCGCCGGCAAAGCCGAGCGGTTCGGCCGTTTCGAAGACGGCCCAGTGCGCTGCGTGAAACTTGGGTGCGATGGCCCAGGCGGTTTTTGGCGCGTCGTCGATCGCGCCGGCAACGTCGAAATTCCGCTGTGAGAAATCGGCCTTGGCCCGCCGGAATTTCACGGGCTTTGCCGGGCCGCCGCTGTTGGGTGCCGCTTTTACTGCCAGCGACTGCAAGACAAAGTTCGGCCGATCGGCGTCGCCGCGGCCTGGGCCGTTGCCGGGCAGCGAGGGGTCGGTCAGCGCTTCGAGCTTGATGGCCCGGATGCCGGTGAGCGTGGTGGCGGCCTCGATGGTGTAGGTATCGCGATCGGGCGTTTCGCCGCTGACGAGCACCGATTTGTCCGGCAGGACTTCGCTGGCCGAACCGGCCAGCGAGTCGAAATCGAGCACCTCCAAAACCTGCTCCTGGGGCTGGCTGCCGAGATGGCCGGCCAGTTCGTGCTCCCAGGCAGCGGCCGATTTGCGCAGTTCGGCCGCCCGCAGCGCCAATCGCCGGTCGAGGGCCGCCCGGTCGTCTTGCAATTGCTTTCGCTGTGTTTGAATCTCGGGATCCGGCAAGTTCATCGTCGGCCCGCGAAACGCGATCGACCCAGGCACCTTGGGATTCGTGCGATCGGCTTCGAGATCGGTGTTGTTGAAGAAGGCGAACAGGCTGTAATAGTCGCTGGCCGAGAACGGATCGTACTTGTGATCGTGGCATTGGCAGCATTCGAGCGTGGTGCCCAACCAGACCATGCCCAGCGTGTTCATGCGGTCGAGCACCTGGTTGACGCGCGTTTCCTCGGGATCGCTTCCGGCCTCGACGTTGGTCGGCGCATTGCGGCCGAAGCCGGTGGCGATCTTTTGCGACTCGGTGGCGCCGGGCAGCAAGTCGCCGGCAAGCTGCTGGATCGTAAACTGATCGAAGGGCATGTCGTGGTTGAAGGCCTCGACCACCCAATCGCGATAGGCCCAAATGTCGCGCAGGTCGTCCCGCTGAAAACCATGACTGTCGGCATACCGGGCCGCGTCGAGCCAGGGCCGCGCCCAGCGCACGCCGAATTGCTCGGAGGCCAGCAGCCGATCGACGAGCCGTTCATAGGCATGTGGGTCCTGATCGCCGACAAAGGCTGCGACTTCGGCGGGCGCGGGAGGCAGACCCACCAGATCTAATGACAAGCGGCGGATGAGCGTGGCCCGATCGGCTTCGGGCGAAGGGCGCAGGCCGGCACGCTGGAGTCGGGCCAGCACAAACGCATCGATCGGCGAGCGCACCCAGCCGCGTTGAGCAAAGTTGGCCCGCTGACCAATGGTGGCATCTTCGGCCGGCTTGGGCACCGGCGGACGCGTCGGCCGGACATAGGCCCAATGCGCGGCCGGCTGCACGTGCTCGGGCCACGGCGCACCTTGCCGGATCCAGGTGCGGATCAACTCGATTTCGGCCACCGCCAGCGGCGCGCCGCGCGAGGGCATGATCTCGTCATCGCCGGCCGGCCGGCTAATGCGGCGCAGCAGTTCGCTGGTGTCTGGCTTGCCCGGCTCGATGACCGGGCCGCTGGCGCCGCCGGCAAAGGCCTTGTCGCGCAGGTCGAGCCGCAGCTCGCCTTCGGTGCGTTTGGGACCGTGGCATTCCAGGCACGAGCGCTTGAGCAGTGGAGCGATGTCGTGGACAAAGTCCACGCGTGCCGGGTCGATTTCGGCCGACCAGACAGCAGGCGCAGCGGCCCAAACCAGCAAGATTGCCGGCACCCAGATCAGAAAACAGCAGCGGCCCAAGCGCATGAGCATTCGGCAGGCGGGGCCACGGTGTTGGCCCCTTGGCGGGGAGGATCGATGGAGCGCGGAGGCATGAACGAGCGGCCGGGGTTTCGGTTCGCAAGGCCTTGTAACCGAGCCCTCAGCCATGATCGTCCACGTTAGCGTTTTTCAGCGACAAAGTCACGAGTTTTTTGGGGCGCATCGCCGCCGGTTGCCCCGGGCACTGTGCGAAACCGGACCGCGACATTTTGACGCATCTGCGTGCTGAGCAAAAGGTTCGGACTGCCGGCAGCGGTCGCATTTTTCTTTGAGTTTTGACTTGCACGACTTACAATGCCCGCGGCGTGCATGCTGTGGGAGGCTGTCATTCATTTCATTCGGTGCTTCGCCGCGACGCAGCGTACGACGCGGTGAGTTCGTTTCGCTTAAGCAGCTTGCTCGGCCTTTCCTGGCCTGCACGACGGAAATCATTGCCAGCCTTGGGACTCTCAAGCTTTCCGATTCCACAAAAAACTGGCCGCGCGGCCAGGGGTGTGGATGAGCTTGCAACGGAGTTGTGGGAATGGCCCGCGACAATCGAAAACCGCAAGCGCGCCGTCGCCCATTGCAATCGCGTTGGCGGAAGCGAGGCATCGCGCCCACGCGGCTGCTATTTGAGATCCTGGAAGATCGTTGGCTGTTGTCGGCGGTGGTCGATCTGGCGGTGACCAGCGGCGCGGTGGTATCCAATGCGGCGGCGGCGCCCACGGGGCTGACGCCGGCGCAGATTCGCCAGGCGTATGGTTTCGACCAGGTGCAGTTTGGCTCCGTGTTCGGCGACGGCAGCGGCCAGACGATCGCCATCGTCGATGCCTACAACGATCCGAACATCCAGGGCGATGTGCAGGTCTTCGACGCGCAGTTCGGTTTGCCGAATCCGCCGAGCCTGACGGTCGTGGCGCAGGACGGCACTCAGAATCTGCCGCGCGCGGACCCGGCCGGAGCGCTCTATCAATCGGGGCTCAGCGGCAGTTGGTCGTTGGAAGAATCGCTGGACGTGGAATGGGCCCACGCCCTGGCGCCGCGGGCAAATATCGTGCTCGTGGAAGCCGCCAGCAGTTCGATCTCCGATATGCAGACGGCCGTGAGTTTCGCGGCCAGTTATGCCGGCGTCGCGGTCGTCTCGATGAGCTTTGGCGAGCCGGAATTCGCCGGCGAAACGAGCGACGATAGTCTCTTCACCACCCCGGCCGGCCACAACGGCGTGACGTTTGTCAGCTCGACCGGCGACCTGGGGGCGCCCGGCGAGTACCAGGCTTTTTCGCCCAACGTGCTGGCCGTTGGCGGCACGGTGCTCACACTCAGCGCCAATGGCAACTACGCGGGCGAGATCGGTTGGTCCGGCAGCGGCGGCGGCATCAGCCTGTACGAGCGCAAGCCCGCTTACCAGACCAATATCAACGGCGGTAGCACCCCCAGCCTGACCAATCGCACGACTCCCGACGTCGCGCTGGACGCCGGCACGTCCGTTGCGGTCTACGACAGTTTTGATGCCGGGCCGACGCCGC
>DATCFX010000007.1:0-1276 GCA_036509275.1 Pirellulales bacterium
TAAAAAGCCGCGGATACGCGCGGATGCACGCGGATGGGACCGCTCGTGCGCCGGCCAAATGGGCGGTCGAGGCCGACTACCGCCCGGCCAGTTGCGCAGCGTGATCGGGCGTGGCGAGCATATGCGTAAGGCCGCGGACGAAGCGCAGGGCTTCCATGAACGGCGGCGGCGTGCGCGCCCCAGGTGGGGCGCGGAAGCCGGTGTGCAACGGCCGGCTCGCGCGCTTCAGGCGCTGAGGCCGCAGGCTTTTTTTGCCCGAGCGAGCACGACGGCTGCTTTTTGGCGGGCTCGCTGGGCGCCGTCGGCCAGGATGTCGCGCACTTGCCGGGGATCGGCTGCCAGGGCTTCGCGACGCTGGCGCGCGGGGCCAAAGTAGCCCTCGGCCTTGTCGGCCAGGGCCTGCTTGATCTGGCCGTAGCCGAATCCGCCGCGCCGATAGAGCGCGGCCATCTCAGCCCGCTCGCTGGCGTCGGCAAACAGCGAATACAGTTGATACAGATGATCGCCTTCCGGCTCCTTGGGCTGGTCCATCGGCCGCGAATCGGTGGTGATGCGCATGATCTTTTTGCGCATCGCCTTGGGCTCCTCGAAAACTTCGATCGTGTTGTTGTAGCTCTTGGACATTTTTTCGGCGTCGGTGCCGGGCACTTTGGCCGCAGACTCGAGGATCTTGGCCTTGGGCATCACGAACGTCTCGCCGAAGTGATGGTTGAAGCTGGCCGCTATGTCGCGGCTGACCTCGATGTGCTGCACCTGGTCCTCGCCCACCGGCACCGTGTCGGCATCGTAGAGCAAAATATCGGCCGCCATCAGCACCGGGTACGTGAACAGCCCGGCGTCGGCCGACAGCCCACGGGCCTTTTTGTCTTTGTAAGCATGGCAGCGTTCGAGCAGGCCCATCGGCGTGCCGGTCATCAACAGCCAGGCCAGCTCGGTGACCTCGGGCACGTCCGACTGTACAAACAGCACGGCGTGCCGCGGATCGAGCCCCAAGGCCAGCAGGTCGAGCGCCGCATCGAGCGTGTACTCTCGCAGCAGCGCCGGCTCGCGCACGGTGGTCAGCGCGTGCAGGTCGGCGATAAAGTAGTAGGCCTCCCCGGCCGTTTGCAGCTCGATGTATTGCCGAATGGCGCCGAAATAGTTTCCCCAATGAAAGCGCCCGGTAGGCTGAATGCCCGAAAGCACGCGCATGACCTGATCCCTTTTAAAGTGAACGAATCGTGGCGGGCAGCAGACCGTATTCTAATGGGCCGGGGGGCGTTCCACTTGCAGGGTC
>DATCFX010000008.1:0-18258 GCA_036509275.1 Pirellulales bacterium
TTGCCCGTCACCTTCAAGCTGACAGGCGCAAGCCTCCGCCAGGCGCTCGATCTGATGCTTGCGGAGCATGAACTGGCGTGGGTGGTTCGCAATGGCGAGCTGCTGATCACTACGGAATCGGAAGAGGAGACGCTGACCGAATGGGTAATCTATCCGGCCGAAGACCTGCTCGTGCCGCCGGCCGAATTGCGTGTTCCAGGACGAAAATATGGGCCGGACTACGAATCGTTGATCGAAATAATCTTCAATGCGAGCCCTACGACGTGGGAGGCTGGGACCGGGCCGCCGCCGCTCTTTCCCTTTCACGGCGCGATCATCGTGCCGCAAACCGCGCGGGTCCATGAGCAGATTGCCGACGTGCTCGCGGGGCTGCGTGCCGTGCGCGACGCACAGTTCGCTCCCACCGCGAACCAGCCGGCCACGCCCGTAAAAAGTGCCACGCAGCGCTCGTCCGATGCGGCCTACGCGGCGCTCGGCAAGCCGGTCCAGCTCGATCTGCTCGAAGCCAACCTGGCAGAACTGGTCAAACAGGTCGGCAACCAGTGCAAAATTCCTATCGCGGTTGACTCGCACGCGCTGGAAGAGGCCGGGATTGAAGCCGATAAAATTCGCTTCACGGGCAAGCTGCACAACGTCAGCCTGAACGAGGCGTTGAAACTGCTGCTGGACAACCTGGAGTTGGTTGCCGCCGTACACGACGGGTTGCTGCTGATCACGTCTCAATCCGAGAGCGAAACGCTGGTGGAAACCCGCGTCTACCCCATTCGTAGTCTCGGCAGTCGAACTGCCATCGCTCCGGACCGTCGACTAAAGCAGGGGTACATAATCCTGCATGAGCAACTCACCGGGGTAGTGCAATCCGCGACATGGTCCGAAGTCGGCGGCAGCGGCATGATCAGGGAGCTGGCGACCGCCGGCGCGCTGGTCGTTTCGCAAACCACCCAAGCCCACTTGGAAATCGAGCAGGATCTCGCGGCCCTGCGCAAGGTGCGCATCGAGGAGTCTGGCGAGCCGTCCGACGACGAGCCGGCGACGGATGAGCTGCGCCTGTTTGCATATCGCAGCCCGGGCCCCGAGGCCCAAAACGCGCCGGCTAAGACCGAGAAAGCCGCGAGCGCTCGCGAGCGAATCGCTCAGCAGTATGCCACCGCCTTGCCCAAGCTCGTCGAGCCGGAGAGCTGGGGTAGCGGCCGAGGCAGTATCGAGGTGGTCGGAGACGTGCTCTACATCCGGCAGCGAATGGCTGTACACCAGCAGGTGTCCAAGTACCTGCTGCCAGGTTCGTGGAGCATGGGAGGAATGGGAGGAATGTCTGGCCTGCGATAAGGCCGGCCGGTTACAATCGGCCGATATCCTTTGCTCTCGACTGAAGGAGCCCGACGTGTTTCGCGCCATTCCCTGCTTGCTCGCCTGTTCGCTCGTTGTTTTCACGCTTGCCGCCCCCTGCCGGGCCGAGGCCAATTGGCCGCGCTGGCGGGGACCGCACGAAGACGGCCACTCGTCCGAGACCGATCTGCCGGTCAAGTGGGACGCCCATTCCATCACTTGGAAAGTCGACTTGCCGGGCCGCGGGCAATCCACGCCCGTCATCTGGGGCGAGCGGATGTTTTTGACCACGGCCATCGACAGCGGTCGCCAGCGCCAGGTGCTGTGCCTCGATCGCAACGGCGGCAAAACCCTCTGGCAGCATACGGCCTGGACCGGCGAACCGGAAAAAGTCCATATCATGAACGGCTGGGCTTCTGCCAGTTGCGCGA
Organism: Pirellulales bacterium; assembly: GCA_036509275.1. GTDB lineage: Bacteria > Planctomycetota > Planctomycetia > Pirellulales > PNKZ01 > DATATB01. The sequence goes on from DATCFX010000008.1 coordinate 1,758, forward strand.
CCGATGGGCAAATCGTCGTAGCCTTCTTCGGCATCGGCGGCTTGCACGCCTATTCGGTCGAGGGCAAGCATCTCTGGTCGCGTGAGCTAGGCTCGTTCCCCGGCCCTTGGGGCGTGGCCGCGTGCCCCGTGATCGTCGGCGACCGGGTGATCCAGAACGGTGACAGCGACTCCGAAGCGTTTCTCATCGCCCTGGATAAACGCACCGGCGAAACGCTGTGGAAGACGCCGCGGCCCGACAATCGCGGCTGGAGCACGCCGATTGTCGTGCAAACGGCCGGCCGGCAGGAGCTAGTGCTCAACGGCCACGATGCCGTGCGCGGCTACGACCCCGTCAGCGGCAAGGAATTGTGGTCGTGCCGCAGCTTCAGAGGCCGCGGCGAGCCGACCGTTACGCCCGCCGGCGATCTGCTGTGCGTGGTCAACGGCCTGGCGGGCGATATTTATGCCGTGCGTCCCGGCGGTCGCGGCGACGTGACCGAGACGCACATGGCCTGGCACACGCCGCGCAAAGGCAAGCGCGACATCCCTTCGCCAATCGTCGTCGGCAACTTCATCACCGTGGTCGACATGAAGGGCATCGCCACTTGCTACGACGCGCCCACGGGCCGCGAGTTGTGGAAGGCCCGGATCGGCGAGAATTTTTCATCATCGCCGATTGCTGCCAATGGGCTGGCCTATTTTCAGAGCGAAAGCGGCGATACGACGGTGCTGCGTCCCGGGGCGAAGCTCGAGATCGTTGCCCGCAATCCACTGGACGCAGCGAGCGACGAAATTTTTCGTGCCTCGCTGGTGCCCAGCGAAGGGCAGATCTTTGCCCGCTCCGACCGCGTGCTGTATTGCATCGGCCAGCGGCATCAGCCGAGCAAGTAAGGTGTGGGGAACATCGTGGCTGAACTCGCTACCAATCCGTGGGTGCCATGCCCACGCGGCGTGGGCATGGCACCCGTCTGGCTCGCTCTCGCGCTAGCGTTGACGGCAAGCCATGTTGCCCGGGCCGAGGATTGGAACCAGTTTCGCGGGCCGGAGCGAGATGGCATTTGCCGCGAAGCGCATGTGCCGAAAACCTGGGCGCCAGATAAAAATATTCGCTGGAAAGCACCGCTGCCGGATAAGGGCAATAGCAGCCCGATCGTCGCCGGCAATTGGGTGTTCGTCACGTGCGCAACCAATGCGGGAGCCCATCGCGGGCTGTATTGCTTCGACCGCCACAGCGGCAAGCTGGCTTGGAGCCGGATCGTCGATTTCACTGGCGACGAACCGACGCATCAGACAAACCCCTACTGCGGCTCGTCGCCGGCGGCCTCCGAAGACCGCGTGGTAGTGTGGCACGGTTCGGCCGGCGTGCATTGCTACGACTTTAGTGGCCGGCCGCTCTGGTCGCGCGACTTGGGCAAGTTCCGGCATATTTGGGGCTACGGCTCGTCGCCGATCATTCACGAAGCGGAGAGAGTTCTGCTCAACTGCGGCCCGGGCCCGCGGCAGTTCGTCATCGCGTTGGACATCAAAACCGGCAAGACGCTGTGGCAGGCTGATGAGCCGGGCGGCGCCACGGGCGAGGAGCCGGAGGGCAAAGACGCCGCCAAGCCGCTGTGGACCGGTTCATGGAGCACGCCCGTGATCAGTCCAATGGATGGTCAGTTGGTTGTCGCCCTGCCGCACCACGTCAAGGCCTTCGATCCCTACACCGGCAAGCTGCTGTGGTGGTGCGAAGGCTTGGGCGATCTGGTGTATGCCGACCCGCTGTTCTGGTCGGCGGGCCTGCCCGTTGGCGGCGGCATGGGCGTGGCGATGGGCGGATACCACGGCCCGGCAATTGGGTTCAATCTGGGTGACTCTGGCGACAATGACATTACCGCCACGGGCCGGCTGTGGCGCAACGACAGCCGCATTCCGCAGCGGATCGGATCGGGCGTGCTGATCGACGGCTACATTTACATGGCCAACGAACCGGGCCTGGCCCAATGCCTCGATGCCCGCACTGGCGAGGAGCTCTGGCGCGGCCGCTTGCCGGGCGCGCGGATTTGGAGCTCGGTGATCGCCGTGGGCAAGCGGTTGTATGTGACCAACCAGGACGGCGCCACGCACGTATTCGCCGCCCGCAGCGACAAGTTCGAGCTGCTCGTGACCAACGAGATCGGCGAGGCGACGAATTCGACGTTGGCGTTTTCCGACGGGCAGGCGTTTCTGCGGACGTTCCAGCATTTGTTTTGCATCGAAGAAGCGGCCGGCAAATCGGCCCGGTAGCGGAATTCGTGAGAATTTCGAAGCTCGCCGGCGGGTCCGTCGGAAGTCTCACGACTTCCGCTACGACACCGAGTGAGCGGAAGCGCGGCCCGAGGGCCACGGCTAATTGGGCGCCGCGTCTAAGGGGGGCGCCGGCGGCGTGTGCTCGTATTTTTTCAGTTCGCCGCGGATGTAGGCCGCCTGGGGTGAGTCGACCGGCAGCAGTCGCAGCGTAGCACGAAAATCGGCCAGCCCGCGCGCGGTGTCGCCTTGTTCGATGAAGATGCAGCCGCGATTGAACAGAGCCTCGAGCAGTTCGGGATTGAGCTTGAGTGCCGCCTCGTACTGCTCGGCCGCCGCGGCCAACTTGTGCTGCCGGAAATAGATCGCGCCCAGGTTGTTGTGGGCTTGAGCCAGTTTGGGATCGCAATGCAGCGCGGCCAGCAGTTCGGCTTCCGCACGCGGCAAGTCGCCGCTGATCCGCAAAGCCTCGCTCAGCTTGAAATGGCCGGCCGCCAAGCGCGGCTGGGCGTGAATCGCCTGGCGAAAATGAGTTGTCGCTTCGGCCAGCCGGCCTTGCTCCAGCAGCAGGCTGCCCCAGTTGACGTGCGCCTCGGCTAATCGAGGCTTCTGTTCCAGCGCCATTCGGTACTGCCGCACCGCCCGTTCCGGCCGGTGCAGGCGCGCGAAGACATTGCCCAGATTCGAATGCGCCTCGGGATAGCCTGGATCGATGGCCAGAGCGGCTTCGATTTCGCGCTGGGCCGCCGCGGTTTTGCCTTCTTCCAGCAGCATCGCGCCCAGATCGTTGTGGGCCGGGACATTGCGCGGATTGAGCTTAATCGCCGCGCGAAAATGATCCTGGGCTTCCGGCGCCCGGCCGGATCGGGCCAGCGCGGTGCCGAGCATGTATTGCGCCACGCTGCTGGTCGGGTTGACCTCGGCGCCGTGGCTGAAGACGGTCAGATCATCGCGCCAGTAGCTCGTCTGCCGCCACGCGATCTGGCCAAACGCACCCAGCACCAGGCAAGTGATCGCAAACATCGGCCGCGACCAATGCCGATCGAGCCACACGGCCAGGGCCAAGGCCACGCCCAACATCGGCAGGTACAGGTAGCGGTCGGCCACGGTCGAGATGTCCTGGTACAGAAACGGCACGAACCCCAATACGGGCAGCAAGCCGGCCACGAAGATGCCGAGCGCGGTCAGCCACTGTCGGCGACGCCGCGAGATGAGCGCCAGGCCCAACACGCAAGCCGGCGCGAGCCAGGCCCAATACCGTGCCACACTCGACAAGACCACGGCCGGCGTGCGGCCGTAGTCGAAGGCCAGCCCCAGCGGCATGACGAGCTTGCGAAGATAAAAGGCCAGCGCGTCACCGGCGACCAACGGGCGCAGCCACCAATCGGGACGATTCGTGATCCGCTCGTCGGCCTGCAACAGTTTTGACAAGCCGATGTCCAGCAGCGCCAGCGCCAGCCAGGGGGCGAGGCACGCCAAGCTGCGCCGCAACGAGCGCCGCAGCCACAGCAGATCGATCGCCAGCGCCATCAGCGGCAACGCGGCGGCCGACGGTTTTGACAACAGGGCCAGCGCAAACGCGGCACTGGCCAAAATGTATCGCCAAGTCGAAAAGCGGTCGGCGCCCGCGACCGAACTTGAATCGAGCGCCACTGAGCGTCGCGGCAAGTACCAGCACAAGGCCGTTAGCGAAAATAGCGCGGCGAGCAATCCGCGCGTCTCGCCGATCCAGGCGACCGCCTCGACCTGCAACGGGTGTACGGCAAAACACAGCGCACCGGCCCAGGCTGCTAGCGGATTCTCGACCATCCGCGCCAGCAGGCGAAACACGAGCCACACACAGGCCAGGTGCAGCGCCAGGCACGCGGCATGAAACACCTGGGGATCGAGCCGGCCGAAGGTCCAATGCGAGACCCAGGCTTCGGCCGCGAAGAACGTGTAGCTGGCCGGAATGTAGAGGTTCTCGTACGGGTGCAGCCAGAACTGCGCGAGGTTGGAAAACGAGACGGGGTCCAGCAGCGGATTCTTCGTTACGTGAACGTCGTCGTCCCAGGTGAGAAACTGGAACTCGACCACGCGATAGAACACCGCGCCCACGGCTCCGGCCAACAGCCCGGCCAGCAGCAGCCAGTCGAGCGAGCAGACCGACCGGTCGTGCGTGCTCGCCGCGGCTTTCAATTCACCTGCCGGCCGACAAGCAACGTCGCTGGCCATGGGGGACCTTCCCGGGCTGAGGGCGCGGGGCTCGCGTTGCTGTTTGCGGCTACTCTTTGATGAGTTCCTTGACCGTTTTGCCCGAGGGGATCATGGGCAGCACGTGTTCCTGGTAGGGAACTTGCACGTCCAGCACGAACGGCCCGTCGTACTCGATCATTTCGGTCAAGGCGTCGGCCAGTTCGGATTTTTCTTTGACGTACCGCGCGCCGCAACCAAAACCCTGGGCGATCGTGACAAAGTCGGGATAGCGCTTGTGCGGCCCCAGGCCGTCGCCCTGGCCCGTGGCTTCCGGATCGTCGATCGGTCCCAAATACGTGTGGGCCCGATTCGAGGCGTGAAAGCGGTCTTCCCACTGCACGACCATGCCCAGGTGCTGGTTGTTCAAGAGCAGTACCTTGACGGGGATCTTTTCGCAGACGCAGGTGGCCAGCTCCTGGATGTTCATCAGGAAGCTGCCGTCGCCGTCGATATCCACGACCAGGCGGTCGGGAAACGCGGCCTTGGCGCCGATGGCCGCCGGCAGGCCGAAGCCCATCGTGCCCAAGCCGGAGCTGGACAGCCACGTGCGCGGCTGGCGGAACTTGTAATACTGCGCGGCCCACATCTGGTGCTGGCCCACGCCGACCGTGATGATCGTGTCGCGATCGTGCGTCAAGCGCGACAGCTCGCTGATGGCGTGCTGCGAGAGAATGCCGGGCGCTTTTTGATCGTAGTGGAACGGGTCGGCCTTCTTCCAAGCCGCGACCTGCGTTCGCCAGGCCGCAATATCCTCGGGCGGCTCGACGATCTTGTTCAATTCGGCCAGCGCGTATTTCAGATCGCTGACGATCGGGATGTGGGCCTCTTTGTTCTTGTTGATCTCCGAGGGATCGATGTCGATGTGTACGATCTTGCCATGCTTGGCAAACTCGCTCACCTTGCCGGTGACGCGATCGTCGAACCGCACGCCGAAGGCCAACAGCAAGTCGCTCTGATCGACCGCCAGATTGGCGTACACGCTGCCGTGCATGCCCAGCATGTCCAGGCACAGCGGGTCGTCGTTGGGCAGCGCGCCCAGGCCCATCAGCGTCATGGTCAGCGGAATGCCGGTCTTGTGGGCCAACTCGCGCAGCTCTTCGCTCGCGCCGCTGGCGATGATGCCGCCGCCGGAGTAAATCACCGGCCGCTTGGCCCGCTTAATGGCCGCCGCCACCTGCGCGATCTGCTCGGGCTTGGCTCGCTGATGCTCGAGCCGATAGCCCGGCAAGTGCAGCGGCGCGTCGTAATCGGGCGTGGTGAAGCTCTGCTGCACGTCCTTGGGCAAGTCGACGAGCACCGGGCCGGGCCGGCCGGTGGTGGCCAGGTGAAAGGCCTCGCGCATCACGCGGGCCAGGTCGTTGACGTCGGTGACCAAGTAATGATGCTTCGTAATGCCGCGGCAGACTTCGACGATCGGCGTTTCCTGGAAGGCGTCGCTGCCGATCACGCGGGTGCCCACCTGGCCGGTGAGGGCGATCAGCGGGACGCTGTCGAGCTTGGCGTCGGCAATGCAGGTAACGAGATTCGTGGCTCCCGGCCCGCTGGTGGCCATGCACACGCCCGGCTTGCCGGTAGACCGGGCATAACCCTGGGCCGCGAAGCCGCCCCCCTGCTCATGCCGCGGCAGGATGGTGCGGATTTTGTCCTTGAAGCGGGTGAGCGACTGGTGCAGCGGCATGCTCGCCCCCCCAGGATAGGCGAAAATCACGTCCACGCCGTGATTGATGAGCGATTGCACGACGATATCGGACCCGCTAACCATCTGGGTGGCGCTAGCCGGCTTGCTGAGAGTAGCCACGGTAAAAACTCGCCTCCCGGATCGAAATAAGTCGCTTTTCCCCGAACATGTTAGGATAAGCGGCATCTGGCCGAATTTCAACCGCCGGATGCCGCCACTTTGGGTGCGCCCGGCGCTTCCATCGCAGGATAGAGATGCGATGCGGGGATTAAGGTTCACGCTGGGGTGGCCAGCGACGGTCACCGTAGATCGGACCGGCGGTTCGACGCGGTGCTTTCAGCCGACAGGGTGGTTTTCAAAATGAGTTCGTGGGCCACCCAAAAATCGCGGACGTGGACGGTGCCCTCCAGGATTTTCGGCTCCCCGCGCCGCCAGCGCCGCCAGATCTTCCGCGTTTCTGCCAACGGAGAGTCGCCGGCTGCCCAGTCGGCATCGTCGCCGTAGTAGGCAGTCTGTGGCGGCACAAGCTTTTTTAGCGGCTCCCAATCGCCTTGCTTCCTAAAAAACTGCATATCGCGCATCTTCCACAGCCCAAGGTAGTTCTCATGGCGCATCCACGATGTATTCAGCGGCATGAAATTGCGCAGCGACACGCCCCCCACGAAAAGAATCAGCGCCATGGCCGCGAAGTTCGCCAGGCGCGTGCCCCGCGTGCGGAGGCCTGCGTACAGCATGGCCGCGAGGCTCGCGAACAGGATCGAAAAGATCGCGCCGTAGTAAAAGCCGGGCGCGACCAGCAGCAACGGATGACAGAGCAACACTGTCGCTTGAAACAGCACAAAAATGCCCGTTATCAGCTCCAGCTTGTAAAAGCGCGTCGCGAGCTTCTGGCGGCGCATGATCCATGTTGCGCCGGCAATCATGATCGCGCAAATGACGACCGAAGCCACCGACAAATCGATGTGATTGCCGCCCGCGCCGCGCCAGCGGACCGGCACGTCGACCCGGTCAAATGCGCCTGGAAACGTGAACGCCGCAAGCAGGTTGTATCCCGTCCACAGTAGGTAGGCGAAGCCGAACCGCTTCGTATCGGTGATTTGCTGGAAATAGTTGGGGAGATTGAATTCCTTGCCCAAGGTCGACATCGTCAACAGCGGCAGCACCCAGAGCATCACCACCACCGACGCGATTGCCGGCAGCAGGATCGCCAGCCAGTTCGCGAGCCAGACCCGCGACTTCGACCGCGTCGGCCAGAACATCGACGAGCACCAAAGCGTGGGCGCGAAATAGGCAAACGCGGCCGTCTCGTCGGCAAAAGGCGCGAGAAACAACAACGCAAAAAGGCCCGCATAATACCGCTTGGCCTTGAACAGGTTCAGGCCGCCGTCGACGCCGGCCCGATCGAGTTTCGCGGAAATCCAAAACGCCGTGATGACAATCAGATTGGCCAGCGGCTTGCCCGAATGAAATAGCATCGTCGCGCCGCTCAGCAGGCCGGGCGACACGAGATACACCGCGGCGCCGGCCAGCGCTGCCTGCCGATCCTCGGTGACGATGTACATGAACTTGTACAGCAGGATCGTTCCCAGCAGTACGGTCAATGCCCATAAGGGCGTGAACGTCGGGTGCGGCAACACGTAATCCCAGAGGGCCAGGCGGCTCTTCGTGGTTACGATGTCGGCAAACGCCGACAGCACGCGCGGGCGGCTGTCGCCGTCGGATTTCCAGACGTCCAGCGATGTCGCAAAATCTTGCGAGCTGAACTGAACCCCGTTGACCAAAAGGCGGGGAGTAAAGTTGCAAGCGGTTTCCGAATTCTGAAAGCAAACGTCGTAACGGGACACGATGTAGAGGAACGAACAGACCCCCAACAGCAGGGCAACAACGCCGAATCGATTGCGCATCTTGAGTCATGCACCTTTCTTGTCCGGAAGCGTTGAAGCCGGAATCCTTGACAGCTGCCCGCAGGGGGCGGAACATTACCTCAGGCGCGCACGTGCAGTCAATGGCGGCTGAAGGCGCGAGCGGCGGCGCCGCGGCTTTGGTCGAGCGATCGACAGGGGAAGCCAAACAGCCTGCCGGCAAAGTCGGCGCTCGCGCGCCGAGTGGCCATGCCGCCCGTTCGGTGCCCGGCCCTCTGGCGGCCGCTAGCGATGCTGGCTGTTTGTCGGCCAAGCTTCCACTCCGCTCGGCTTGCCGTACAATCCGGGTTTGTCCGATTGCAAAAGCGCAACAAAGGCCCGGCTCGTGGAAATCTTCTTCAATGACCAGCGGCGGATTGTACCGCCCGGCACTTCGATCGCCGGGCTGCTTGCGCAGCTCGAAATCCAGCCCCGGCAAGTCGCCGTGGAAGTGAATTTGGAACTCGTGCCGCGCTCCCGGCATGCAGAGCACCTGCTGCAAGCCGGTGATCGGCTGGAAGTCGTCACGCTTGTCGGCGGAGGGTAAAGCAACCATGTCGATCGAACCAACCACCACGACCGATGATTTCCGCCTGGGCAGCCATCTGCTCGCCAGCCGGCTGATCGTCGGCACGGGCAAATACGCCAGCTACGAACTGATGGCCGAAGCCCTCGAGCTCTCGGGCACCGACTGCATCACCGTGGCCGTGCGGCGCGAGCGGCTGGTCGATCGGCAGGGCCGCAATATCCTGGACCATATCGATGCGAGCCGCTACACGCTGCTGCCCAACACGGCCGGATGCTTCACGGCCGAGGACGCCGTGCGCGTGGCCCGGCTGGGACGCGAGATCCTGTTGGGCCTGGAAAATCCCGGCGCCGATTGGGTCAAGCTCGAAGTGCTGGGCGACACCAAGACGCTGCTGCCCGACCCCGTGGCCACGCTCGAAGCCACGCGGCAACTGGTGGCCGAAGGTTTTCAAGTGCTGTGCTACACGACCGACGACCCGATCACGGCCCGGCGGCTCAAAGAAGCCGGCGCGGTGAGCGTGATGCCGGCCGGCAGTCCCATCGGCTCGGGCCAGGGCATTCTGAATCCCAACAACATCCGCATTTGCTTGGAATATCTGAAAGACGGCGATCCCGATTATCCGGTGATCGTGGATGCCGGCGTGGGCACGGCCAGCGACGTGAGCATCGCGATGGAGTTGGGCGTCGACGGCGTGCTATTGAACACCGGCATCGCCCATGCGGCCGATCCGCTGCTGATGGCCCGCGCCATGCGGTCGGCCATCGAAGCCGGGCGGCTGGCGTACCTCGCCGGCCGCATCCCGCGCAAGCTCTACGCCACGGCCAGCAGCCCCGAAGACGGCACGATCGCGCCGCTGCGCGGCGGCTAAAAGTTGCGCCGTCGCGGTAGGCAGCAGGGTTTTTACCCCGTGCGTGGTAGGCCGCAATTTGCTTGCAAGGCCGACGAGAAAAGCCTTACATTCGTAGGGTGGCGGATTCACGGATGGCCTCACTTCTTTGACAACCTTCAATGGGAGTCTGGCAATGCGGGCGATCTCGCGACGGGGCTTCGTGATTGCGCTCATTTTGATGCCGGCGGTGGCGCGTGCCGAATTTCGCACATGGTCGGCGGCCGTCGGCGCTTTTCGGGTCGAGGCCGAGTTCATCGACCTGCACGATGGCGTGGTGCGTTTGCGCTTGAAGGACGGCAGCCAGCGGGCGGTTCCGCTCGAAAGACTTTCCGCCGCCGACCAGCAATATGCCCAACAGCGCACTGGCAAAGCAGCGGCCGAAAATCCGCGATTGGCGAAGATCGAGCGCGAGACGGCGAAGTGCCCATCGGCCGAAGAACGCCTGCGGCTGTACAAAGTTTTCTGCCAGGATCCGGAAACGACCGACTCGGATCGGCGGGCCGTCGCCGGCCAGATGCTCAAGCTGCGTGAGCTGGCCGAAAAGCGCATGGTCTGGCTGCGCGGCGGCTGGGCTACCCAAGAGCAGTTCGAGCAAGTCCGCAACCAGGCCAATTCGCTTATGCGGCAGGGCATTGAACTGCTGCGATTGAAGCAGGAGGACGGCTTTCGGCGAAAATTCGCCGACGCCGCGGCCCTGGAGCCCGACTTGATTCGAGCCGACTTCCTGGCGGGCATGTACTTTGCGCTTTCGGCGGCCGATTTTTCGAAGAGCAAACAATGCTTCGAGAAATGCCTGAAACGCGAACCGGACAACGTGGCCGTCTTGAACAACCTGGCGCTGGTCGAACTCAAGCGCGGGGCGGCGCAACAAGCACTGGCCATCTGGCAGAAGGCCGTCGAAATCGAGCCGAACCAACACCTGGTCCAGAACCTCGGACGATTGCTGAGGCAAGCGGGAGAGAAGAAAATCACCGCCAGCAAGCATTCCACCGACGTGGCCTCGGAACTGTATACGGGCCTGCTGTCGTCCGAGAAGTTCAAGCCGGCCAGCAGCAGGCGGGGCTGGATCTTCATGCTGCTGGACGAAGATCTGCTGTCGCTGGCCAAGACCGACCCCAATCAGAAAAAGGAAGGACCCCCCGCGCACCTGCCGCCGCCGACCAGCGACGGAGCGGTCGTCATCGGCGGCGGCACCGGTTTTGTCGTCGCTCGGCATTACATCCTGACGAACAACCACGTCGTCGCTAGTGGCACATCGTTCGAAGTGCAGGCCGGCGAAGGCGGGCCTTCGGCCAGGTTCAGCGCCAAAGTGGTCGCCCACTGCGAGAAGCCGGATCTGGCCTTGTTGTATTGCGAAGGGATCGCCGCGACTCCGCTGCCGCTCGATCCGGCGCCCTGCCGGCGCGGCACGGACATCATGACGCTGGGCTATCCCGAGATGTTTCTGCTCGGCGCATCGCTGAAAGCCACGCGCGGCGTCATTTCGGCCGTGCCCAGTTCGGTCGTCGACGACATGTATCTCTACGACGCGGTGGTCAATCACGGCAACAGCGGCGGGCCGGTTTGCAATCGGCAGGGCAACGTCGTGGCCGTGACGACGATCATGGTGTCGACCGAGGGGAAGTATGGCGGCGGGATTCCCGCGGCCGCGGCCTTGGCCTTTGTGCGCAAGCATGTTCCCGATTATCACGAGCCGGACCTGCAATCGACCATGCTCGAATGGCCCAGCGTCGACGAAAAAGCCAGCCCCTCGACGCTCCTCATTTGGTCCCGATCGCAAACCCCCGCCGCGTCGCGGCCGGTCGTTGGGTCGGGGTATTTCGAGGACCGCAGTTGCAGCCAGTGCGCCGGCCAGCGGACGGTGGACTGCAAGTGTGCGGCACCCAGCGGCGCGCGCCGACGGTCGCGCTCGGCGCAGGCGGATCCTTGCCCCATTTGCCAAGGCAAGAAGGTTGTGCCTTGCAACGTTTGCCGCGGATTGGGCATTGATCCGGAATTCCTGCCGCAGCGAATGGTTCCCAGCCCGAGCGCACCCGGCGCGCCGCCACCGGCGGCGCGTGCCGCTCCATCCAGCGATGGTTCAGCAGACTCCAAGCTGGCCGCCCGAATCGAAGCGGCCATCCGCTCAGGCCGGATGGAAGCTTCCAAGCTATTGGGCGCCCAGGGAGGCGGGAAGCCTTTCAGCTATTTGCCGCCAGACCGGGGCATCTTGGTCGGTTTCGATCTGCGATACAACCAGGCTGGGCATTTGGTAAGCGTCCGTTCGCTGTATCAAACAGACCACGGACTGAACAACACCCAGTGGCAAGGCTCGCCCGCTGCGACAACCGACCAACCCGTGCGCATTGCGGCCCGGCCGGGATATGCCGTCGGCGGCCTGCGCACTTCGCGGGGCGAAAGCTTGGACGAACTGACCGTTGTTTTCATGCGCATTGCCGGCGGTCGACTGGACCGGGCCGATCGGTATGAAACGCAACCCAAAGCGGCCCCGCCGAGCGGCCCGGCAGCGGAAGTCGGCATGCAAGGCGCGCTGGCGATTGGCATCCTCGGCCAAACGGGCCCGACGCCCGACACTCCGCTGATCAGTCTCGGACTCACCACGATTGGATCCGACGAGCGCCCGCGGCGTGACCAGCCGGGCAATTCGTTGGATCCTGCCTTGGCCGACACAATTCAGCAAGCGATGCGCGCGGGCCGGCTGAAAAACACCGATCTGTTGGGCAAACGTAGCGGTGGCGAAGATTTCACTTCGCATTCGTCGGATCGCGGAGTCTTGATCGGCTTGGATCTCTGGTTCGACCGGGACGGCCACGTGCTCGCCGTCCGCTCACTCTTCCAAACCGCCCGCGGACAGGCTCGGACGCGGCCATGCGGTACGACGGCGGAAGCTCGAAGCAACCAGTTTATGGCGCGGCCGGGATATGCGATTGGCGGACTGCGCATTCCGCAAGGCGAAAGCCTGGACGAGATGACCATCGTTTTCATGCGGCTCGACGGCGATCATCTCGACCCAACCGCCCGCTACGAGACCTCCGTCAAGCCGACCCCGCCGACCGGCCCGTCCATCGAAGTCGGCATGACCGGGTCGCTGATCGTCGGGACCATCGGCAAGACCACGCCGCCACCGAGTGGCACGCTCACCAGCCTCGGACTGGTTGCTTACGAAGCGGGCTCCGCCAGATCGGACGCGCGCCGCGATCGCCAGTAGCGCCTATTCGTCCCGCTCAGCTTTGTTTAAGCTCTACGCTACAGCCAAGGCAATCTTTCCGAACGACGGCACAGCGGCGCCGGCGCGCTGCCCGCTGTGAATTGGCCGCCGCCCACGCATGGTTCCCGCTTGAACTCCAGCACCCACCTTTCGCCGGCGGCCATCTTGGGTCCCGAGGGGCGGATTGCCGCTCGGCTCGACCATTACGAGCGGCGCGGCGAGCAGTTGGCCATGGCCGATGCGGTGGAGAGGGCCATTCGCGAGCGCAAGCACCTGGCAGTCGAGGCGGGCACCGGCGTCGGTAAGAGTTTTGCCTACCTGGTGCCGGCCATTCTGGCCACCTGCCAGGCCGACGAAGGCAAAAAACCCGCGGTCGAGCGCGTGGTCATCAGCACGCAAACGATCAGCCTCCAGGAGCAATTGATCGGCAAGGATCTGCCGCTGCTGGCGGCCGTCATGCCGCTGGAATTCACGTCCGTGCTGGTCAAGGGGCGGAGCAATTATCTGAGCCTGCGGCGCTTGCAGAACGCGCTGGCCCGGGCCGGCAGCATCTTCCGCGAGCCGGAAGAGTTCGAGCAGCTTCGCGACATTGCCCGCTGGAGCAAAGAGACCGGCGACGGCTCGCTGGCGGATCTCGACTATCGGCCGCTGGGCATCGTCTGGGACGAAGTGGAAAGCGACCACGGCAATTGTCTCGGCCGGCAATGCCCGACGCATGCCGAGTGCTTCTACTATCGGGCGCGGCGGCGGATGCAGAACGCGCAGATCCTGGTCGTGAATCACGCCCTGTTTTTCAGCGACCTGGCCTTGAGGCGCGAGGGGGCGAGCATCCTGCCGGACTATGACGTGGTGGTGTTCGACGAGGCCCATTCGCTGGAGAGCGTGGCCGGCGATCACCTGGGCTTGAGCGTTTCCTCGGGCCAGATCGAATACACGCTCAACAAGCTCTACAACGACCGCACCAACCGCGGCTTGCTGGTCCACCACAAGCTGGGCGAGGCCGAGCGCGAAGTACTCGACTGCCGCTATCGGGCCGACGACTTTTTCCACTCCGTCAATCGCGCCGCCGGGGCCCTGGCCAATGGCCGCGTGCAGAAGGCCGAGATCGTGGGCAACGATTTGAGCCCCGCGCTCGTCAAGCTGGCCCGAATGGTCAAGCGGCACGGCGAATCGCTCGATCGAGCCGAAGAGCGGCAAGACTTCGTTGCGGCCCACGACCGACTGCAAATGCTGGCCGCAGGCCTCGAGCAGTGGCGCCTGCAACAGTTCGACGAGAGCGTGTATTGGATCGATGCCAAGGCTGGCAAGCGGCCGCGCACGACGTTGGCCTCGGCCCCGATCGACGTCGGGCCGATTTTGCGCGAGCAGCTTTTCGGCAAAGTCTCGACTGTCGTGCTCACCAGCGCCACACTGGCCATCGGCCGCCAGCATTCGTTCGATTTTTTCAAACGCCGCATCGGGCTGACGCAGGCCGCGACCTTGGCCCTGGGCAGCCCTTTCGATTACGCCGAGCAGGCCACGCTCGTGCTGGTGCCGGACATGGCCGATCCGACGACCGCGCGCGTGCTCTACGAGCGGCAGGTGCTGGCGATGATCCGCCGCTACGTGGCAGCCGGCGACGGCCATACCTTCGTCTTGTTCACCAACTACGAACTGCTGCGGCAGGCTGCCTCGCATTTGGCTCCCTGGCTGGCCGAGCGCGACCTGGGACTGTATTCGCAGGCCGATGGACTACCCCGCACGCAGATGATCGAGCGTTTCAAGGCCAACCCGCGCGCCGTGCTGCTGGGCACCGACAGCTTCTGGCAAGGTGTCGACGTGCCGGGCGATGCGCTACAAACGGTGATCATTCCCAAGCTGCCGTTCAGCGTGCCGGATCGGCCGCTGCTCGAGGCCCGGCTGGAGGCGATTCGCGCCTCCGGCGGCAATCCGTTCAACGACTATCAATTGCCCGAGGCGGTGCTCAAGCTCAAGCAGGGCTTCGGCCGGCTGATTCGCACCCGCCGCGACCGCGGGCAAGTCGTGATTCTCGACCCGCGCGTCGTCACCAAGCGCTACGGCAAGATGTTTCTCGACTCGCTGCCGGACTGCCGCCGCGTGACGGCCAGCGTTAAAGGCAATGATGAATGATGAATGCGGAATGATGAATGAAGGAGCCCGGGGGCTGGATTCGTCATTCATCATTCTGCATTCAGCGTTCCGCATTCTCTGCAATGACCTGCCCCCGAAAGCCGTATGCACGAACTCGACCTGCTGCTGACGCTCTTCGGCGCGCTCGCGGCCGCCGTCGTGCTGGGATATCTGACGCAGCGCCTGGGGCTGTCGCCCATCGTGGGCTACCTGCTGGCCGGGCTGGTCGTGGGTCCCAACACGCCAGGCTTCGTCGCCAACCAGCCGCTGGCTGATCAGCTTGCCGAGATCGGCGTCATCCTGCTGATGTTCGGCGTCGGGCTGCATTTCGAATTCAGCCACCTGGCGGCAGTTTGGCGCGTGGCCCTGCCCGGCGCGCTCATTCAGAGCCTGGTGGCCACCGCACTGGGTTGCCTCGTCGGGCAGGCTTTTGGCTGGGGATGGTCTGCCGGGCTGGTATTCGGCCTGGCGATCTCGGTGGCCAGCACGGTCGTCCTGCTGCGCGTGCTCGAAGACAATCGCCAACTCCAGAGCCCCGCGGGCCATATCGCCGTGGCCTGGCTGATCATCGAAGACCTGTTCACCGCGCTGGTGCTGGTCGTCATGCCGGCGGCCTTCGCCCTTCAGCCCGGCGGCCCGGGAATCGGCTGGGCGCTGGGGTTGTCGCTCTTGAAAGTCGGCCTGCTGATCGTGCTGGTCGTCATCGGCGGGGGCCGCGTGATTCCCTGGCTGCTGGCTCGCATCGCCGCCACCGATTCGCGCGAACTGTTCACGCTCAGCGTGCTGGTGCTGGCCTTGGGCATCGCCGTGGGCGCGGCGCGGGTGTTTGGCGTTTCGATCGCGCTGGGCGCGTTTCTCGCCGGCATGGCCGTGGGCCGCTCGAAATTCGCCGCCCGGGCGGCATCCGAGGCATTGCCCATGCGCGATGCGTTTGCCGTCTTATTCTTCGTCTCGGTCGGAATGCTGCTCAAGCCCGACTCGCTGCTCGAGATGCCTTGGTTGGTTGCCGGCACCTCGGCGATCATCCTGCTGGGCAAACCGCTAACAGCCCTGGCGATTGCCGTGCTCCTTGGTCAGCCGTGGCGCGTGGGGCTGACCATCGCGGTGGCTCTGGCGCAGGTCGGCGAGTTTTCGTTTATCCTTGCGACATTTGCCAAGAGCCTCGGCATCCTGCCGGAAAGCGCGCTCAACGCCATCGTCAGCGCCGCCATGATCTCGATCAGCCTCAACCCGCTCCTGTTTCGCGCCCAACAAGCCATCACCAACCGCGAACCAGCCGCCGAATCATAAGCCGCGCTGGGACCGAGCACCGGCAAGCTGGCGCTTGCCGCTCGCCATTCTCCATCTCGCCATTCTCCATCTCGTCATTCATCCTTCCGCATTCATCATTCATCATTTCCCTAGTACGCTCCGCGCCGGCTGAGCACGCTGACCGGCGTGAGCAGCAGCAGCTTGAGGTCGACCAGCAAGTTTTGGTGGTCGATGTACCAGAGGTCCATGCGGACCCAGTCGTCGAAGCCGATCTCGTTGCGGCCGCTGACTTGCCACAAGCAGGTCAGTCCCGGCTTGACGGCCAGCCGCCGCTGCTGCCACGGCTCGTATTGCAACACTTCCTTCATGATCGGCGGCCGAGGGCCGACCAGCGACATGTGGCCTGCCAGCACGTTCAGCAGTTGCGGCAGCTC
>DATCFX010000009.1:0-1938 GCA_036509275.1 Pirellulales bacterium
CCGGATCCGCCGTTGGAAATGACAAAGCCCACGACTTTGCCATTTTTGACCCGCGCAAAGCCGGTGGCCGGCTGGGTGGGCCACATTTCGCCGCGGCTCCGTGCGTAGCGGTAATAGTTCGAGACCTCATCGAGCCGTTCATTGCTGACGCCGCGCGGGCCGAGCGCCTGCATCAAGGCTGATTTGTTTTTGCGGACCTGCTGCGGATCCGGTTGGGTGCCCGGCTTGGCGGGCCGGACATGGCTGAATGCCTCGCGGAAAACCTCGGGCGGCACGCCTAGCGCCCCGGCAATCAGTACCACCGGCCGGCCGTGATCGCGCGGGTCGGTCTCGTGGCCCTCGGAGAACACCAGCGGCACTTGAGTGACGGCACTGCCGGACCTGCTTTGGCCGCTGGAAATCGACGGCATCAACAACACCAGGGCCACGATGGCCAATTGCCGAGAAGATTGTCGCATCGTCGATTCTCCATGTTGGTTGATCCTGCCCGCCGCGTCGGACTACGTCGCCGAAGCCAACCGCTGCCTATTCTTAAAACGTAGCGACGGCCCGGTGCAGGACGTGGTTGTGGTCCTGAAGTGGGGCGGCCAATACTTTCGGCTGGAGATTGCCGAAGGTGCGAATCCCGCTCAACCGGACAAGCCGGCTCTGGTGAGTTGGTGCAGCGAGGCCTTCAAAGACCTGGCGGGCACGCCACGCCACGCGTGCTCGCGTTTCATCGGCGGCTCACCGCGCCCGACGGATGCCGACGTCCGTGGTCAGGCTTTCGTCGGTCCGACGCTTCGAGCCCACACCCACCGACGAATTGCGGCCGCGTCGCAGGCTACTTGGCGGTTTTTTGGACGCTGGCGGTTTTGGCGGGCACGCCGGAGGGTTTCTTGCTGACGGCCGTTACCAGGTGCTCTTCGGCCGGACGATAGAACGAGGCCATCACGTCCACCGGCCGGATGTCCAGGTGAATGTTGGTGACCGTGTAGTCTTCGCCGCCGTAGGCCTCGGTACACCAGCCAAGGCTGTCCTTGGCCCGATAGAAACGGAACTCGAAGCCCTGCGCGGTCTGCTGCCGCGCGAAGTATCCGTCGAACGCCAGGCCGATGGCCTCGGCCTTTTTGTTGTTGATCAGCAGCGCCAGCATCTCGGCCACGGTCGTGTTGCCGAGAATGTCGTTGGAAAAGAAGACCCGGTCGTGGTGCGGGCAGAAGTCGGCGCTGTTGGGATCGAGCCGCTCGCCAGCCTGTTTTTCTTCCGACGGCGTGACGACGGCCGTTTCCAGATCGATCTCGTCGCCGCGATCCAGGTAGGTGAGCTTGACGTTTTTGACGTTAAAGGCCGCGACCGACGCATCGCGCGAGGCCTGCGACAGGTCCATCACCACGGCACCCTTGTAGCCGATGACTTTCGCCTCGTGGCCGTGGCGGACCACCAAGGCCGTGTTTTCGTCCACGCCAATGCCGTACTTGTAGCCCCGGTTCTGCATCAGCACCAAGGCCCGGGCAAAGCGGCCGCGGGCCAGGCAATGTTGCTCGACGAACCACCTGTCGCCGATAAAGCCCAGGCCGTAGTCCACTTCCTTGCCCATCGTCACGCCGTGCTGCAGGGTCGGCAGCACCTGCTCGGCATCGCGATACATGTAGTGGCTCATGATGGCCGCGCCGGCGCTGGTGCCAGCAATCACGCCGCCACGGCGGTAGACGTCCCAAATGGCGTTCAGCAGCGGCGTGGCTTTGCCGTCGGCCGTGCGCAGCGCGTCGGTGATGCGGGCTTGTTCGCCGCCGGCAAAGTACACGCAGCGGGTCGCACGCACGCGCTCGGCCCATTGGGGGTCTTCAGCGACGGCGAGGCGATCGTGGGCGGCTGCGGCCTGGCCCTTGCCCGGCGGGATGCCCAGCGGAATGACCACGGGATCGGCTCCAAACCGCGTGAAGACGGCGGCGGCCC
>DATCFX010000010.1:0-5660 GCA_036509275.1 Pirellulales bacterium
AATGGTGCGTGCCGGTACTGTCGGTCCAGGTTCGCGCTTCGGCCACCCGCGCCGACGACAAGATGCTCAGCCAAACGATCAACAGGATCCGCATGATGTTATTTCCCCGTTCAAAGCCTTGTTCTAACTCCAGTGGGCCACCTGGCCGGTGCGGTAGGCGCGATTGCCCAGGTGGGCCCCGCTGACGGCGCTCACGCCAGCCTCGACCGGCGCATTCGGCTGTTTGCGGCTGCGCACGCACTCGATCCAGTTCGACAGGTGCAGCAACTCGCCGTCGGGCTGGTCGAAGAAATCAGATCCACGCGGCTGGCTCCCCAGCACGTGCTCGCGATACTTGAGCTTGCTGCGCCGCTCGGGAATCAACTCGTACCGCCCACGATCCAGGTACAGCGTCCCCTCGCTGCCCATGAACTCGAGCATCGCCCCGTTGCGGGCATTAACGAACGTGCCCTCGAAATAAATCTGCACTTCGTGATCGGGATAGCGCAGCAGGGTTTGGATCGTGTCGGGCGTCTCCCACAAGCCTTGCGTCTGGAAGTTGTCGCCGATCGTCGTGGCCACGGTCGGATGATCGAGATCGAGATACCAATTGGCGATGTCGATGAAGTGCACCATCAGATCCGTGAGAATGCCGCCGCCGAAATCCCAGAACCAACGCCAATTTCGCAGTCGGTACGGATCGAACGGCTGCTGCCGGGCGGGGCCCAGAAACTGCTTCCAATCCACGCTCTTGGGGTCCACATCGAGCTTGTTGAGCTTGTGCCGCGGCTGATTGCGGTTCCAGGTCAGGTGGACTTTGTGAATTTTTCCCAACTGGCCCGAGCGCACGATCTCGAGGCCCTCCTGGAACTGCGGCATGCTGCGCTGCTGCGTGCCCACCTGGACGATCCGCGCGTAGCGCTTTTGGGCATCGATCACCGATTGGCCTTCAGCCACGTCGTGCGTGAGCGGCTTCTCGACGTACACGTCTTTGCCGGCCTCACAGGCTTCGTTGGTCATCGCCACGTGCCAATGGTCCGGCGCGCCGATCAGCACCGCGTCGAGGTCCTTGCGGTCGACCACCTGGCGGCGGTCCTTGGTGACGAAGGCCTTGGGATCGGCCAGGGCGCGGCCCATCTCCAGGTGTACGTCCCATACGTCGCACACGGCGGCCAGCCGCACGCCGGGCATCTTGCCGAGCGTTTGCATCAGCTTGCGGCACCGCCCGCCCGTGCCGATGCAGCCGATGTTGATCGTTTCGTTGGCCGCGAAGCCCCGGGCCGTGGCCGCATAACCGGCCGCCAACAGCCCGGCGGTCGTGGACTGCAAGAACTTTCGCCGCGTGGCTTGCAGTGGCATGGAGTTTCTATTTCGAAGTTGAATTCGTGTTGCCCGCCCGGCGACCGTGCCGCTTATTCTGCACCGGCCTGCAACGCGAAGCAACGCGCGACGTTCTCAGTTCCCAGCGTGTGGGCATCTCGAAAGTAGATAGAAGATATCGCCGAGCCCCGAAGGGGCGATAGTCGTTAGCCAGGGGCGAAAGCCCCTGGGAAAACGTGCGACGGTACATGCCTCAGCCCCGCAAGGGGCGGCAGAGAACTGGCGCCCTTTCAGGGCTGGGGTGGGTTTCTGCGCTCGCTGTCCAGGGGCTCACGCCCCCGGCTATTGACTTTCGGCCCCTCCGGGGCGAAGAAACCAACCAGGGGTCGCACCTAAAAATAAGACGCTCACACGTTCCCAGCGCCAAGCCGAGCTGCCCACTTCGTCCCGGCGGAGCGGAACGCCTACGATGTGCCGGTCAACTCTTCCAGCGCTTGGGCAAACGCGCCATAAGCCCCCTGGCCAAACAGCACGAACCGCACCAGCTCCACGCTCTTGGCCTGCTCGAGAAACTCGATCGTCGTGGCCAGCGCCACGCGGCTGGCCAGGTCCAGCGGGTAGCCGTAGGCGCCCGTGCTCAAGGCCGGCAGCGCGATGGTTTTGGCATTGTGCTCGTCGGCCAACTCCAGCGAGCGGCGATAGGCCGAGGCCAGCAGTTGATCTTCGCCGCTCCGCCCGCCGGCCCACACCGGGCCAACCGTATGGACCAAGTGTTTGGCCGGCAGCTGGCCGGCTCCGGTGATGACGGCCGAGCCGGTGGGGCAGCCCTGCGGGTACAGGCGTGCGGTTTCGGCCATGATGTCGGGCCCGCCCCGCCGATGGATGGCCCCGTCCACGCCGCCGCCGCCAGCCAGCCGGCTATTAGCCGCGTTGACGATCACATCGACCGTTTGTTCGGTGATATCGCCCTGGGACAACTCGATGGTTCGGCCCGCGATGACTCGGCGCATGGTTGGCTTTGGGGGTTTGGTTTAAGCAAGGAGTGCGCCCGGGGCGAGCCCCGGGGCTAAATGCTGGCGGGCATAAAAACTGGTTCTCGCCGCCTGCGGATCATGGTAGATTAACGGAACCTGCCTGCCCAGCGCGCCGTTGGCCTGCCGCGACCCTGCCTGTTGGAGTTTGCGCCCCCTATGCACCGCGTGGCCGTTATGTTGGTTTTGCTGGGTGTGGCCGTGGGTCAGATGCCGGGGGCCGGCGCGGCCGAGCCGGATTTTAATCGCGATATCCGGCCGATTCTTTCGAAGCATTGCTTCGCCTGTCATGGCCCGGACGAAAAACACCGCGAGGCTGGGCTGCGGCTCGACGTGCGGGATGCGGCCACCGGGGAGTTGGACAGCGGATCGACGGCCATCGTCCCGGCCAAACCGGCCCAAAGCGAACTGCTCGCCCGCGTTAAGTCGACTGATCCCGACGTGCGCATGCCGCCGCCGAACATCGGGCCGGCCCTGGACGCCGACGAAGTGGCACAAATCGAGCGCTGGATTGCCGCCGGGGCGCCGTACGCCACACACTGGTCGCTGGTGCATCCGGTCCGTCCGCCGCTGCCGGCCGTCAAAGACGCAGCCTGGCCGGCGAATTATCTCGACCGCTTTGTCCTCTCGCGCATCGAGCAGGCCGGCTTGCACCCATCGCCCGAGGCTGATCGGCACGTGCTGATCCGCCGGTTGAGTCTCGATCTACGCGGCTTGCCGCCGACGCCGGCCGAGGTCGACCGATTTGTCCACGACCGCGGCGTTGACGCGTACGCGCGGCTGGTCGAGCGGTTCCTGGCCGATCCGGCCTACGGCGAGCGCTGGGCGCGGCTCTGGCTCGACCTGGCCCGCTATGCTGACAGCAAGGGTTACGGCTCCGATCCGCTGCGCACGATCTGGCGCTACCGCGATTGGGTGATCGGCGCGTTCAATCGCAATCTGCCCTTCGACCAGTTCACGATCGAGCAACTCGCCGGCGACTTGCTGCCGCACGCCACGCCCGAGCAACTCATGGCCACCGCGTTCAATCGCAACACGCTCACCAACACCGAAGGCGGCACCGACGACGAGGAGTTTCGCGTCGAGGCGATCAAGGATCGCGTCGATACAACGATGCAGGTCTGGATGGGCCTGACGATGGGCTGCGCCAAATGCCACAACCACAAGTACGACCCGCTCGCACAGCGCGAGTATTACCAGCTCTTTGCCATCTACAACCAGACGGCCGATGCCGACCGCGGCGACGAAGAGCCGACCATGCAGGCTCCCCCGGCCGAAATCGTCGAACAAATCCGTCGCGCGGACGCGCGGATCTCGCAGCTCAAAAAGCAACTCGCCGCGTCCACGCCCGAACTGGCCGCCGCTCAGCAAAAATGGGAAGCCTCGTTGGCTGCTGCGGAAGTCTGGAAGCTGCTGGGATCCCCCGCCGAAGCGAAGGCCGACGAAAAACCGCACACGATCGACGCCGAAATCGCGGCCGGGGAACTCAGCGCCGTGCGGGCCGAATTGCTGGCGGCCGGCTCGAAGCCTAATGCGACGATTGCCAACTGCACGCTGCGAGCAATGCCCGCGGCCCCGGTCACGGCCCGCTACGTGCAAATCGAGTTGCCCGGCGAGAGCAAAATTCTTTCGCTGGCCGAAGTGCAAGTTTTCGGCCCGGCGGTTGCCGGTTCGAAGGCCGCGCCGGTGAACCTCGCCCTCAAGGGCAAGGCCAAACAATCGAGCACCCACAAGCCCGGGCCGGCCAGGTTGGCGAACGACGGCGAAACCAACGGCCAATTCTACGCCGGCAGCGTCACGCATACCGAGACTCAGCAGAGCCCCTGGTGGGAAGTCGACCTGGGCAGCGAGCAACCGATCGGCCGCGTGGTCGTCTGGAACCGGATGGATCAAAACAGCGGCGGCCGCCTGGCCGGCTATCGCCTGCGACTCTTGGACATGAAACGAAAGCCGATCTTCGAACGGCAATTCAGCGAGGCGCCGAAACCCAGCCACGAAATCAACCTGCTCGAACTGACCGACGTGCCGCTGAAACTCATGCCGGGCGGAACCGCCGGACAACCGACCTACGCGCTCGAGGGGCCGATTGCCGGGCGGCTCAAACTCGAATTCCAACTTCAATTAAAACCCAGCACGGCCGAGCACCCGGCCTTCCGGGTCCAGCTCTCCACCACTTTCGATCCGCAGCGGCGCCAGCGCGAAAGCACGTCGAATGCCGTGCTCGCCGCATTGAAGATTCCGGCCGCCAAGCGAACTTCGCAGCAACTGGAAAAAGTCGCGACGTATTACCGCTCGATCGCCCCCCCGCTGACGCGTGTGCGCGCCGATCTGGCAGCCGCCGAAAAATCCAAGCCCCAGCCGCCGACGCTGCCGATCATGCGCGAGCTGCCCAGCGACAAGCACCGCGAGACGTTTATCCTGGTCAAAGGCAACTTCATGGTTCGCGGCCAGCGTGTCGAGCCGGGCTTGCCGGCCGCACTGCCTGCGTGGCCCGCCGGCGTGCCGCACAACCGGCTGGGCTTGGCCCGCTGGTTGGTCGATCCGGCCAATCCGCTCACGGCCCGGGTGGCGGTGAACCGCTTCTGGTCGCAATTGTTTGGCCGCGGGCTGGTCGAGACGGAAGAGGATTTTGGCTCGCAAGGCTCGCCGCCGACGCATCCGGAATTGCTCGATTGGCTGGCCACCGAGTTCATGGCTCGTGGCTGGGACATCAAGCAATTGCTGCGCGAGATGGTGCTTTCGTCCACCTACCGGCAAAGCTCGCGCGTCACGCCCGCGCTGCTGGCTCGCGATCCGCAGAACCGGCTGTACGCCCGTGGGCCGCGGTTCCGCCTGGAAGCGGAAATGGTTCGCGACCAGTCGCTGGCATTGGCCGGCTTGCTCAGCCGCAAGCTGTACGGTCCGAGCGTGTTTCCGCCGCAACCGGCGGGTTTGTGGCAGGCGGCCTTCAATGGCCAGCGGACTTGGTCCACGAGCCAGGGCGAAGATCGCTACCGCCGCGGGCTGTACACGTTTTGGCGGCGTAGCGTGCCGTATCCATCGATGGCCACGTTCGACGCGCCCAGCCGCGAACTGTGTACCATGCGCCGTATTCGCACCAACACGCCTTTGCAAGCCTTGGTCACGCTCAACGATCCGGTCTACGTCGAAGCGGCGCAGGCCTTGGCCCGGCGCATGGTCCGCGAAGGCGGGTCGAATCCCGAAGATCGCATCCGCTGGGCTTTGCGGCTGTGCCTGGTCCGCGAGCCGGAGGAAGCCCAAGTCGTGCGGCTGGCCGCCTTATATCAAAGCGAGCGCGAGCAATTTGCCCGCGATGCCAAAGCCGCAACG
>DATCFX010000011.1:0-2987 GCA_036509275.1 Pirellulales bacterium
CACGACGCCGGTCTCGACGGATTACATTTATTACGGCACGCGGCGCATTCGGCTGATCAAGGACGGCTACGCGACGCTGGATATCAAGCAATGGATTCCGCCGCCGTGGTACGAGATTTTTCCGCTGGAATTTGTGTCCGAGAACCTCGTGCCGGCCGAGATTCGCGACCATCGAGTGCTCGAGTTCCAGCTTGTGCCGCAAATGATCGTGCCCACCGAGCAGTTGTTGGGCCGGGCGGAAAACCTGCGGCAGGGGAGCAAGGCCGAGAACTTTGTGCCCCCGCCGAAGATCAAGCAGCAATCTGGCATCGTGCCGCCGCCCTGGCTGCCGGCCATTTCGGGCGTCGGCGGTACGACGCCGCCACCGGCGTTTGCCGTTCCGCCGCCGACGGTCCCGCCGGCCACCGAGATTCAACCCGGCATGATGCTGGGTCCCGCCGGTGCGCTGCCTCCGCCGGGAGCCGGCAGTTGAGTGCGCAAAGCAGCAGACACGCCCCGCGTCCGTAGCTGGGGGCACCATTTGCGTCGGCCTGGCGCGCTTCGTGGCTGGTTTGTGGGCGCAGCAACGGCACGCAGGAGTGTGCCTGCTACTTTAGGCTTGCCGCGCTCCTTATTCGTCGAGTTGGCTTTGGAACAAGTCGAGCCGGCGATGGATTTCGCGGATCACGCTGCCGGCCAGGTCGTTGGGATCGGCCTGAAAGCCGCCGGTGAGCGAGACCTGCACCGAAATCTTGCCGTCGGCGTCGCGGGCCGGCGTGATAATCATCCAGGGGGCCAACTGGTGCAGTTGGGCGGCCTCGCGCTCGAGGGCCTTCCAGGGATCTTCCGTCATGAACTCCACCTCGTTGTCGCAACAGCGCCCCACGGCAGCGGCTCCAAACGCTTTAGGATCGACCGAAAAATAACTTCTCCGCGACACCTCTCCCCTTGCGGAAGAGGGCAGGGTGAGGGGCCGGGAAAAACGGAAGTTATTTTTCGGCCGATCCTTATCCAGCGAGCCGGAAAGACGAACATATCCCCTGCTTCGCTGCCGGACAACCGCCAAAGCTCGCCGGGGCCGGGCTACTTGATGCCCGAACTGGGCCGCAGTGCGCCGCGCGCGCCCAGCAGTTCGGGATGCCGCGCCAGCTTGTCGGTAAATACCCGGGCGTCCTTCAAGATGGGTTGCAATTCGCCCATCATCTGGTTGACGTTGGCGATCGTCTGGTTGACTTGCTGGTA
Source organism: Pirellulales bacterium (assembly GCA_036509275.1). Classification (GTDB taxonomy): domain Bacteria; phylum Planctomycetota; class Planctomycetia; order Pirellulales; family PNKZ01; genus DATATB01. Next base: position 1,222 of record DATCFX010000011.1, read on the forward strand.
GAGCTGGTCGTCGTGGAGCAGGTGGCCGATGGTGCCTTCGGGCGAGTTGAGCGCGCGGGTGAACACGTTGAGGTCGTTGACCAGCCGGTTGACGCCGGCGGTGGCCGTCTCGATGTTCTGGACCAGTTGCGCTCCGCGCTCGCCCAGCGGCTTGGTGAGGCCCTCGACATTGCGCAAATTGCGATCGGCCGACTCGAAGGTATTTTGCATATGACCGAGCACCTCGTTCATGCGGCCGACGGTCCGGGGAAACTCGGCCGCGGCGGCCAGGACGTTGTTGCGCAGCGCCGGATCGCCGACCAGCAGGTTGGCGTTCTTGGCGGTCTCCTGCAGGCTATCGAGCGTGAGTTCGGCCTTGTTGATGACGCGCACCATTTGTTCGTTGTTATTGCGCAACAGATCGTTGACGCGTCGTGAGAGCAGCCCGATTTCATCGCTGGTTTTGGCCACCGAACGCAGCGCGCCGGCCAGGTTGCCCTGCAACTGGGCGATGACTTGCAGGGCGTCGCTGGACGTTTCGCCCTCGATCATTTCGCCCGGCTGCAGGATCGGGCCGGCGCCTTTCGGCGGCTGCGCCGCGCGGTGCCCGCGGGCGGGCACAAATTGAATATACGAATCGCCGAGCAGTTCCTTCGAAATCTTCGGCACCTCGTTGCGGCGAATCTGGCGGTTGGCGTCGATCTCGATGGTCACGACCACGCCCTCGAGCTTGGGATCCAGATCCTCGGCAAACTGCACCTTGGTCACGCGGCCGATGAGAATGCCGCTTTTGCGGATCGGCGTGCCGACGGAGATATCCGGGGCCTCGGGAAAATCGACGTACAGGACGTATTTGCCTTCGACGAATGCGGGAAAACCGTCGAACAGCACGACCAGGATGGCCGTGATGAACACGGTGGCCAGCACCATCACGCCTACGCGGAATTGGACGACGCGTTCGTTCATGTCAGGATCAGTTGCTCGCCACCTGTTCGCGCATTTCCATCAGCCGCTCGCCGGCCTCGCCGCGTACAAACTGCGCCACCCGACGATCCTTGCAGCGGTCGATCTCGTCCGGCGTGCCGTCGAAGATCACCTGCGGCTCCCCTTTTTTCAACCTGCCCAGCGGATAGAGCATGATGACCCGGTCGGCCACCTTGTGCGCCGTGTGCATGTCGTGCGTCACGACGATGCTGGTTACCGGATAACGCTCACGCGTGCGGAGGATCAACTCATTGATGACGTCGCTCATGATCGGGTCCAAACCCGTCGTCGGTTCGTCGTAGAGCACGATTTCGGGATTCATGGCCAGGGCGCGGGCCAGGCCCACGCGCTTGCGCATGCCGCCGGACAACTCGGCCGGTTTTTTTTCGGCAGCCGAGGCGGGCAAACCCACCTCGGACAAGCGGGCCAGCACGATCTCGCGGATTTCGGCCAGCTTCTTCGCCGTGTGCTGGCGCAGCGGAAAACCGACGTTCTGGGCAATCGTCATGCTGTCGAACAGCGCGGCCTGCTGAAACACAAAGCCGAAGCGGACCCGTTGGCGCGCCACCTCCTGCTCGTCGAGCGTGGCAAAATCCTGGCCGGCAAACAGCACCTGACCCTGGCTGGGCCGCACCAGGCCGATGATCGTCTTCAGCAGCACGGTCTTGCCGCAGCCGCTTTCGCCAATGACGGCCACGGTCTGGCCGCGCGGAATGCTCAGGCTGATGTCGCGCAGCACCCGCTGGCGGCCGAAGACGACGGACAGCCCGTGCGTCTCGATTATCGGCCCCGACGGGCCCGGG
>DATCFX010000012.1:0-3105 GCA_036509275.1 Pirellulales bacterium
GACGATGTTCGACGGCTTGGCCTTCGGCATTCCGGCCACGGACCTGGTGGACTTTCTCGTCCACCGCGACAGCTACTTATACGACTCATCGCAGCCGCAAAACGGCGTTACGTATCTGCCGCCCCCGGCGCACGCCACGCGGAAATCGACCATCGCGTCGCAGCCGGCCAAGCCGAGCCGACGATCGACCGAAAAATAACTTCGCCGCGGTCCGCTCTGCCCTGGCAGGAAATCGACAGCGCGAGGGCTGCAAAAGTATCAAAGTTATCTTTCATTCGATCCCGAGCCAACTTCACAAAACCAAAAAGGGAGACACCTGATGCACGGACGTTTTCGCTCTCGCCTGATGATAGCCGCCATGTTGTGCGGCGCCTTGACTACGGCCGCCCGGGCCGAAGATGCCAAGCCCAGTTGGGCCTGCCTGCCTGAAGACACGCTCGCGCTGCTGCGTATCCCCTCCGGCAACAAGGCCGCCGAGGTGCTCCGCACCAAGACGAAAATCGGCGCGATCCTGTTCGATCCCGGGCGCATGGCCAAAATCCGCGAGGCCATGTCCAAGGAAGGCTCCGACGACCTCGAAGAAGCTTCCAAGGCGCTCGAACAATACGGCCTCAAGCTCGATGATTGCTACAAGCTGCTGGAGGGCGAAGCCGGCGCCGGCGTCGTCCTGCCGCCGGGCGAACCGCGGCTGCTGGCGGTGCTCGGTTGGCTCGAGCCGGATCCGGAATTGGCCGGCCGGCTGATGACGGCGCTCGACAAGGTGCTCGAAGACTACAAAGACGAAGATCTCGTCAAGCGTAAGGACATCGAGCTGGCGGATCAAAAGGTCATTCAGTTGACCATTACGCCGCCCGACGTGGAAGAAGACGCTATCGAGGTCAAGCCGGGCCGGGCGCAGATCGACATCCGCCAATTCTCCGACATGCCCAAGGTTGAAGTCCTGCTGGCCAACAAGGGCGGCCGGCTGCTTTCGGCCTACGGCATTGCCATCCCCAAGGGCGACGCCGACAAGGCCGAGGCCGAAGCGGCTGCCCGCGACCAGCTCAAGGATGTCTTCGCGCGATTCCTCGTGGCTCACGATGCGAAAGACGCGGGCCCCAAGCTGCGTTATCTCGAGGCGCCGGGCATTGGCTCCGCGCTGCCCGGCGGTTTGCCGCTGGTGGAATTCATGTTCGACTTCCGCCCGTTGATCAAGCTGCTGGACATGCCGGAAGCGAAACAGGTGAAGCAGATCGTCAAGGCCTGCGGCCTGAACGAGCTGGGGCTGTTCGTGTCGCGCGCGACGTTCGAACATTCACTGCTGCGGGGCGGCTCGTTCCTGAGCGCTCCGTCGCCGCGCAGCGGGCTGCTGGCGCTGCTGGATCAGCAGCAAACGCTCTCCGGCCAGCCGCCGGCCTGGGTGCCGGCCGACATCAACAGTTTTTCGCAGCTCAGCCTTGACCTGGGTAAGGCTTACAACCGTGTCAAGCACATCGTCATCGACCAGGGCGGCGACGCGGCCCGCGAACAATTCGATCGTGCCGAACTAACGGTCAACCAATTGCTGCAGACCGACATTGCCACCCTGCTCAGCGGCCTGGGCAACGAGCATACCAGCGTGGATCTGCCGCCGCGCAAGACCGATGCGGGCGGCAACGCGGGGCTGGCCGGGATCACCGGCTCCAACGTATTCGTCTGGAAGCTGACCGACGAGGCGTTGTGGAAGCGAATCGTGCAAACCGCCTCGGTGTTCATGCAGAAGGAAATCGTCGAAGAACAAGGTTTCCAAGGCATTCGCTACGACCAGGGCCAGGTGCGTTTGGGGCTGTTCGTTGGCCGCGGCTACCTGGTGGCCGGCGGCGGCGGCACCGACACGGTCGAGACCGTGTTGGCCAGCCTGCGCAATCCACCTACCGGGTCGGCCGGCCTTGCCGGCAGCAAGCTGTTTCAGCGGGCCAGCGAATTGCTCCCGCCGCGGGCCTGCCTGAGCTATTCGATCGCCGATGTGAACCGGGCCGTGAAAACGCTCCGCGCCGCGCTGGTGACGTTTACGGAATTGGCTGCCGGCGATGACGACAACGACCGCGCCGTCATCGAATTGATCCGCTCGGTGATGCCCACTGAGGAAGAGCTCAACGGCGCGCTGGGAGCCGGCGTCAGCCAGGCCGGCGTCGGCGATCAGGGCCTCACGATCCGCACCGTCTACGAAGTGCCCGCCCCCTGACGGCAAGCTGATCCACCAGCGACCGAAAAACAGCGAGCGGCAAGCAGAATGCTTGTCGCTCGCTTTGTTTGTAGCGGAATTCGTAAGAATTCCGGCCCTGCAAGCCACGCGTGGCCCCTACCGCGTCGCGTCGCTGAAGGCCTGTTGCAGGCAGGCCAGCCCTTGCGGGCCTTTGTCGCCGTCGATGGCGACGTTCACCCGCACTTCGCTGGTGTTGATCATCTCGATGTTGATGCCGCTCTCGGCCAGCGAGCGGAACATGCGGATCGACAGCCCGGTATGGCTGCGCATGCCGATGCCCGAAACCGACAGCTTGGCCACCCGCGGTGAACTGCTCACCGGCCCGCAGTTGAGCCGCCCGGCCAGTTCGCGGGCCACGGTCACCGCTTTTTGCAGGTCCGAGCGCGGGACAGTGAAGCTCAAGTTTGCGCGGCCTTGCCGGCCGAAGCTCTGCACGATCATATCGACAAAGATGCCGCCGGCGGCGATCCGCTCGAACACTTGGGCCGCGACGCCGGGCGCGTCGGGCACGTCGCTGATCGTGACGCGCGCTTGGCTGTCGTCCAGCTTGATGTCGCTGATCGTCAGGTCTTCCATGCCCTGCAATCGGGCGACCACGGCGGCCGCGTCGCCAGCTTTTTGCGGTGTCGCTGGCGGGCCGGCCGGTTTGGCTGCCGGAGGAGCCACGGCCGCAGGCGGCCGGTCCAGCTCGAACACCCGGTGTACAGTGCGCAGCGCGGTCAGCCCCTGTTCGCGGGCCACGAGGACCGAAATCTTGATTTCGCTGGTCGTGATCATCTGGATGTTGATGCCAGCTTCGGCCAGGGCGTCGAACATCTCGCGCGCGACGCCGGTATGCGTCCGCATGCCCAGGCCGACGACCGAGACCTTGGCCACCTTGG
>DATCFX010000013.1:0-4598 GCA_036509275.1 Pirellulales bacterium
GGCCCAGTTCCTGCAAAAGCTGCCGCGAGACATTGCGGACCTTGGACATGGTTTCGACCATGTGTACCGGGATGCGGATCGTACGGCTCTGGTCGGCCACGGCCCGGGTGATTGCCTGGCGAATCCACCACGTGGCGTAGGTGCAGAACTTGAACCCGCGGCGATACTCGAACTTGTCCACGGCCCGCATCAGGCCGGCGTTGCCCTCCTGGATCAGGTCCAGGAAGCTCAAGCCGCGGTTGCGGTACTTTTTGGCGATCGACACGACTAGCCGCAGGTTGCCTTCCGACAGCCCGCGCTTGGCCTTTTGATACTGTGCGTACACGGCATTGAGGCAGCGGACGCGATTGCGCAGGCTGGTGGGCGTTTCCTGCGTCAGGCACAGGATCGACCGCAGCTCCGATTGCCAGGGCTTGCGCTCGTCGGCCGAGCCCTTGGCCGCCTTGTGGTTGGCGATCCTGGCCTTCAAGGCGTCGACATGATGGCTGTAGTCCTCGAGCGTCTTGATCAGCGATTCGATCCGCTGCGTGCGCAGGCCGAGTTCTTCGACCAGCCGAACCGCGCGGCGGCGGCGGCGGGCCAGGCGGACCCAGGCCTCGCGGCGCTCGGCCGAGCGGCGGTTTTTGTTCAGCGAGATGCGGTAATCGTCCCAGTTCCGCTTGAGCAGGATGTCGAGCGTGCGCAGGTTATGGGGGAAACGCCCCAGAATCTGGTCTTTTTCCAGGCGATCGGTGACGGACACCTGCACGGTGCGGTCAAAGGGGAGTTCGCCCGTGTGGACGCGCTTCAGCACCTTCGAGGCGTTCTTGATCACCAAGTCGCATTCCAGCAGTTTGCGGCGGAAGCGAGCGCGCGTGATTTCGATTTCCTTGGCCAGCGCGATTTCTTCCTGCCGGGTGAGCAGGGGGATTTCGCCCATCTGGGTCAGGTACATGCGGACCGGGTCGTCGGACCACGATTCGGCTTCCTCGCCGGTGGCCACCAGCAGGTCGTCGGGCTTAAGGTCGGCGTCGGCGTCCGCGTCGTCGGCAACCGCGAGCAGGTCGTCCTGCAAGTCGTCGTCTTCGACGTCGTCCTTGTCGGCCAACTCCACGGCTTCGTCAGCAGCGGGCGTTCCCTCGTCTTCCAATTCGTCCAACAGTGCATCGTACAAAGTTCACGCTCCTACTAAGTGAGACACGGATTTTCCAGGGCGGGCGAAAACCATTCGCAGCCGCGCTCCAACTGTCGGATGAGCCCAGACCACCCCGCCGGCCAGACCACCCGGCCGGCCACACCACCAAGCCGGCCAGACAGCCAAGGAAAATCGGATAATCGCGGCGACGCGTGCAGCAGAGGCAAGGCGGGTAGGGCCTCCTGCTTAGGAATGCACGGGTGCCACATTTGAACGCCCCCAAAGTCCAGCAATTATCCGCGCCAAGGTGCCGAAAAGCCAACAAATTCTATCACGATTTTTCGGGTCTCTGGCCGACACGATCCATTTGTAAAAAGATGTCCGTAGGGTAAGAGAAACGGACTACGCAAACGACGCAGACATCCCAATTTAAACATGCCGATTCGGCCCACACGGATCACGCGCTACACGCATCGCGCGACACCAGGTCCGGCCCGACTGACCAACGCAATTATTCGGAGCTTGCGCAGCGTGGTCTAGGGTCGCTAGCAGGCGAAAAGCGACAAAAGTTCGCCCGGCTGCCCGGCGCGGAGTGCGGCGCAGCGCGGTTCGCCGCCGCGCGCTCGATCCTAGATTTCCGGAAGGATCTTGATGAACGCGGCAGCCTGCTTCATGCCGCAGTCCATGGCGCCGGAGTAAACCTTGCTTGCGGCCCGACGGTTGTCTGCCTTGATCAGTCGGCGAATCACATCGAGGTCTTTGGGAAGGAGCACGCGTGGTGGCGAGGAGCGGTTGGCGGTAGTGAGCGGGGAAGGCCGGCCGCCGTGGGGCGCAAGCGCCGGGCGGTCACGTTCTTGTGGCATGGAATCCTGGTATACGACAATGATGGTGGGTCGAAGATCAGCAGAGTCTCTAGTCTCTGCTGATTGCCGGCACGGCTCAATCCTTCGAGTTGGGTTGCGGATGCCCCTAACAAGGATGCCGTAATCCCCCTGGCTCGTCGCGCGGCGCCGAGGATGTGGGTGCGTGTGCTCGCGGGACGCAGGCCCTACGCAGCCCCGCGGTTTGCGATAAAATGCGCCGCCGGTCCCGGCCCGGCCGTGTTTTTTCGTTTTTGTCTCGCAAGGATAAACGCCCAGCATGATCCTGGCCGGCAAAGTAGCCCTGGTGACCGGCGCCAGCCGGGGGATTGGTCGCGCGGCAGCCGTGGCCTTGGCCGAAGCGGGGGCCGACGTGGTGGTCAACTACCTGGCCGAGCCGGACGACGCCGCGAGCGTCGTCGAGGCCATCGGCCGGTTGGGGCGCCGCGGGCTGGCCATCGAGGCCGACGTGGCCGATCGCCTGGCCGTGGACGAGATGGTCCGGCAGGCCAGGGCCGAATTGGGCGGTTTGGACATCGCCGTGACCAATGCCGCCTTCAGCGATCGCGAACCGTTTCACCTGGCCGATCTGCGTGGGTTTGCCCGCACCATCGATGTGACCATGTGGGGCGCGTTTCACACGCTCCGCGCCGCGGCGCTGGCGATGATCGACCAGGCCAGCGGCGGGTCGATCGTCGTGGTCAGCTCGCCGCACGCGCAGATCGCGGTGCCCGGCTCGATGGCCTACAACATGGCCAAAGCGGCGATCGACCAGATGGCCCGCACGGCCGCGCTCGAGCTGGCCGAGCAGCGGATTCGCGTGAATATTTTGCACCCGGGCTGGATCGACACGCCCGGCGAGCGGAAGTTCGCCAGCGAGTCGCAATTGGCACAGGCCGGCCTCAAACTCCCCTGGAAGCGGCTGGGGCGGCCGGAGGAAGTCGCCCGCGGGATCGTGTTCCTCTGCGATCCGGCCAGCGAATACATCACCGGCAGCACGCTGAATATCGACGGCGGCATCACGCTGCCGTGGTGGGCGAATCGAGGCTCCGCGGTACCGGAATGATGAACGGTGAATGCGGATCGATGAATGGGCGGAGGGGCCGCAGGTAAGGATCGACCGAAAAATAACTTCTCCGCAACTCCTCTCCCCTGGCGGGAGAGGGCAGGGTGAGGGGCCGGGAAAAACCGAAGTTATTTTTCGGCCGATCCTACGGTATTTTCATGCATCATTCCGCATTCATCATTCCGCATTGGCTTCCGCCCGGTTATCTTGACTGCGGCTTTTGACCGAGGATTCCCGCATGAATATGAACATACTCCTGGCCCAGCTTTCCAGCGACTCGGCGGCATTGCTGTTGGGCGCGGCCGTGCTGCTGTTGGCCGGGGCCCTTCTGCTGGTCCTGATGATCTACGGCAGCCTCTGGTTCCAGGCGTACATGTCCAACGCCCGGGTCAGCCTGTTCAGCCTGATCGGCATGACCTTGCGCCAGGTCGACGCCCGGACCATCGTGCGTTCCAAGATCATGGCCATGCAGGCCGGTATCGGCAACGATGCCGTCACGGGCATTACCACCCGGCGGCTCGAGGCCCATTACCTGGCCGGCGGCAATGTGCCGGGCGTGATCAAGGCGATCATCGCCGCCCATCGGGCCGACATCGATCTGGACTTCGACCGGGCCGCGGCCATCGACCTGGCCGGCCGCGACGTACTCGAAGCGGTGCAGACCAGCGTGTATCCCAAGGTGATCGATTGCCCCGATCAAAAGAGCCGCTCGACCTTGAGCGCCATCGCCAAAAACGGCGTCGAGCTGAAGATTCGTGCCCGGGTCACCGTCCGCACGAACCTCAAGCAACTGATCGGCGGGGCCACAGAGGAAACGGTCATCGCCCGCGTGGGCGAGGGGATCATCACGTCCATCGGGTCGTCGGAAAATCACCTGGTGGTAATGGAAAACCCCAACCTGATCTCAAAAGCCGTGCTCGATCGCGGGCTGGATGCCCAAACGGCATTCGAGATCGTCTCGATCGACATCGCCGACATCGACGTGGGCGAGAATATCGGCGCCCGTTTGCAGGCCGATCAGGCCGAAGCCGACACCCGCGTGGCCCGGGCCAGGGCCGAAGAGCGCCGCGCCATTGCCATTGCCCGCGAGCAAGAGATGCGGGCCAAGGTGGCCGAGAACCGGGCACGCGTCGTACTGGCCGAATCGGAAGTGCCGCTGGCCATGGCCACCGCCTTTCGCGAGGGGCACTTTGAGGCGCAGCCTGGCCGGGCCGCGCCCAATGCGCGCGACAAGGCGTGAGCCAGACGTAGCCTGTCGACAGGCGCGTGGCGGCCGATTAGGCTATTGCTGCACCCGCCGCGGCCGGCCCGAGCGCCCGCCCATTGCACACCCGCCTTGGAGAAAACTCCGATGACCGCACGCCTGAGCCTGTGCCTGTTGATGATCTTGCTGCCGGCAGCCCGGCTGACCGCGGCCCCCGACCCCGCGCTGCCGGCGATCGCGCCGGGCGACCAGGTGATCAAGCTGTTCAACGGCCGGGACCTGACCGGAATGTATACCTGGCTGCGCGAAACGCAGTATGAGGATCCCAAGCACGTCTTCACCGTACACGACGGC
>DATCFX010000014.1:0-16281 GCA_036509275.1 Pirellulales bacterium
ATGCCTTCGAAATTCATCGCATGGCGACGAAGGACGACGTGCGCCGGGCCGTGACGGAGTTGTTCGGCGTGCGGGTGTTGCGCGTCCACACGGTCAATCGCAAAGGCAAGCCGCGCCGCACGCGGTTCCGTAACGGTTATACGAAGGATTGGAAGAAGGCGATTGTGAAGCTGCACGCCGAGGATCGCATCGACTTCTTCTAAACCGGTCGCCATCGCGGCCGCCGAGAACGAATCCTACTGGTGGGCCGTGCCCACCTTACGCTGGTCTGGAAGTGAATCTTATGGGACTCCGCTACTACAATCCGACGACTGCCGGCCGGCGCGGCGCCAGCGTGAGCGACTTTGCCGAGCTCACGCCCGGCGCGCAGCCCGAAAAGCGGCTGATGCGCACCAAGCGCAAGACGGGGGGCCGCAACAACCAGGGGCGGATCACCTCGCGGCATCGCGGCGGCGGCCATAAGCAACAGTACCGGCTGATCGATTTCCGCCGCACCAAGGACGGCGTGCCGGCCAAGGTGGATTCCATTCAGTACGATCCCAATCGCAATGCCCGCATCGCGCTGCTGTTCTATGCCGATGGCGAGAAGCGCTACATCATCGCTCCCCACGGGCTGAAGGCCGGCGACATGGTGCAGAGCGGACCCGACGCGCCGCCGGCCTTGGGCAACTGCCTGCCGCTGAAAAACATGCCGATGGGCACGATCATTCATAATGTCGAGCTCCAGCCAGGCCGCGGCGGCGTGCTTTGCCGCGCGGCCGGCACCAGCGCCACGCTCAATGCCCGCGATGCCAATTGGGCCCAGATCACGCTGCCCAGCGGCGAAGTCCGCCGCGTGCCGGCGCTGTGCCGGGCCACGATCGGCACCACGAGCAATCCGGACGATATGAACATCGTGCTGGGCAAAGCCGGCCGCAAGCGCTGGATGGGTATTCGGCCGCATGTGCGCGGCACGGCCATGAATCCGATCGATCATCCGCACGGCGGCGGCGAAGGTCGCACCAAGGGCGGCCGGCATCCGGTGAGCCCCACCGGCAAACTCGCCAAGGGCGGGTCCACGCGGCACCGTCGCAAACCGTCGAATTCGGCCATTGTCCGCCGTCGCCGCTCGCGCCGCTACGGCCAGTTGAAGTTGCCTTCGTAGCGGTTGTTTGGGCCCGACGACGGCCCCGCATCGAAATTCAATCAGACATCGAATTCTCATTAGACCAGGACGCCGAAAAGCCGTATGGGACGCTCACTCAAAAAAGGTCCGTTCATCAACCCCCGGCTCTACATGAAAGTCGAGCGGCTGAACAACAGCGGGCAGAAGGCGCCGATCAAGACCTGGGCCCGGGCGTGTACGATCGTGCCGGAGTTTGTCGGCCACACGTTCATGGTCCACAACGGCAAGCAACATTTGAAGGTGTTCGTGACCGAAGACATGGTGGGACACAAGCTGGGCGAGTTCGCCCCGACCCGCACCTTCCGCGGTCACGGCGGTAAGGGCGGCAAGAAGTAGCGGCGGCAAGCAGTAAAGGAAACCCGGTTATGGCGTACGACGCAGTGCATCGCTTTGCTCGCATTAGTGCCCGCAAGGTCCGACCGATTGCCAATCTGATCCGCGGCAAGCACGCCGACGAGGCACTCGACTTGTTGCGCTATCAGCCGCAGCGTGGAGCCCGGCTGTTGGAAAAGGTGCTCAAGAGCGCGCTGGGCAACGCCGAAGACCGCCGCGCCCGCGACGTGCAGAACCTGGTGGTGGTCGAAGCCCGGGTGGACGAAGGCCCGATGTTCAAGCGGGTCCGGCCGCGAGCCCGCGGGATGGCCTTTTTAGTGAAGAAGCGCATGAGCCACATTCACGTGTCGGTCGACAGCCTGCACGCAGTCCCCGAAACGGCAGCCGAATCGCCCACAGCAAAGTAACGTGGGCAGTAAAGTAGCGTGGGCAGTAGAGTCGAATGGGCAGTGTCCCACGACCAGCGTAAACCGACGGTTGAGCCTGCACAGAGAACGAATTTATGGGTCAAAAAGTTCATCCCACCGGCTTTCGCACCGGCATCATGGTCGGCTGGAAGAGCCGCTGGTATGCGTCGAAGAAGGAATTTGGCGAGCTGCTGATCGAGGATTTCAAGCTCCGCAAGTTCATCAAAGAGAAGTACCGCTTCGCCGGCATCCCCAAGATCGAGATCGAGCGCACGCGCGACGAGGTGAAGGTGATCTTGTACTCGGCACGGCCGGGCATCATCATCGGCCGCAAGGGGCAGGAAGTCGAGCGACTGCAAGGCGAGCTGCAAGAACTGATCGGCCGGCGGATCAATATCAAGATCGAAGAGATCGCGCGGCCCGAGATTCAGGCCCAACTGGTGGCCGAGGACATTGCCGAGCAATTGGCGAAGCGGGCCAGTTTTCGCCGCACGATGAAGCGGGCCATGGAGCAGACAATGGAGGCGGGTGCCAAGGGCATCAAGATTCAACTGGCCGGACGGCTAGGCGGATCGGAAATGGCCCGACGCGAAAAATCCATCTCCGGCAGCATCCCGCTTTCGACATTGCGGGCCAAGATCGATTTCGGATTCACCGAGGCCAAGACCGCCCAGGGCAACATTGGCGTCCAGGTGTGGGTCAACCAAGGCATGTATCAAGAGGACGAAGCCCATGGCGCTGATGCCCAAGAGGGTCAAGCACCGAAAAAGCCAAAGAGGACGTATAAGAGGTAACGCCACCCGCGGCCACCGCGTCGTCTTTGGCGACTTTGGGCTGCAGGCTATGCAAGGCGGCTGGATCAGCGCGCAGACGCTCGAGGCCGGCCGCATTAGCGCCCAGCAGTACCTGCGGACCGAGGGCCGATTGTACATTCGCGTGTTCCCGCACAAGAGCGTCAGCTCGATTCCGCTGGAAACGCGCATGGGCAAAGGCAAAGGCGAGCCGGAGTTCTGGGCCGCGGTGGTGAAGCCGGGCACAGTGCTGTACGAAATCGGCGGCGTGAGCGAGGAGGCGGCGCGGATTTGCTTCCGCCGGCTCGCGCACAAGATGCCCGTGCGCGTGCGGTTTGTCCGTCGCCGGGCCGTGTAAGTAACGAACGAGCAGAGCGAGAGACGAGCGATTCAGCCATGACCAAAGCTTCCGAATTACGCGAGATGAGCGACGAGCAGCTTGAGCTGACCTTGAAGGACGCGGCCGAGACGTTGTTCCGGCTGCGGATCAAGGCCCAGACCGAGAAGCTCGACGCGCCCACGGAACTGCGGAAGCACCGGCAGTTGATCGCGCGGTTGAAAACGATTCAGGGCCAGCGGACGCGCGCCCGCCAGGCCGCCGCGCCCGCCAGCAGTTGAGCCACAGGTAAAGAGACTAAGGTAGCACCGAACATGCCCAAGCGAGTTGCCATCGGCGTCGTCACGAGCGACAAGATGAAGCAGAGCCGGCGCGTGGAGATCCCGCGGCTGGTGAAGCACGTGAAGTACGGCAAGTATCTGCGGCGCAAGACCGTGTGCCACGTACACGACGAGCGGGAAGAGTCGCACGTGGGCGACACGGTCGAGATCGTCGAGTGCCCGCCCAAGAGCAAGCTCAAGCGCTGGGAGTTGCTGCGCGTGGTCACCAAGAGCCGGGCGGTGGACCTGACCGCGATGCGTGCCGCGGAGCGTGCGCTGACGGAAGAAGGACAAACGTAAGTAGGAATGATGAATGATGAATGATGAATAACGAAGACTCGTTTTTTCATTCATCATTCCGCATTCAGCATTCATCATTTCCGAGGTAGTTAGCCATGATTCAGATGCAGACCCGACTGGCCGTCGCCGACAATACCGGCGCCAAGGAAGTCATGTGCATCAAGGTGTTGGGCGGTTCGCGGCGTCGCACGGCGGGGCTGGGCGACGTGATCGTCTGCAGCGTCAAGAGCGTGATTCCGGGCAGCGACGTGAAAAAGGGCTCGGTGGTCAAGGGCGTCGTGGTCCGCTGCAAGGCGCCCACCCGCCGCAACGACGGCAGCTACGTCCGCTTCGATACCAACGCGATGGTGCTGATCGACAACGAAAAGAACCCGCGCGGCACCCGCATCTTCGGTGCGGTGGCCCGCGAACTGCGTGAAAAGAACTTCATGAAAATCGTAAGCCTCGCGGCCGAGGTGGTGTGATGCATATTCGAGTAGGCGACACGGTGGAAGTCATCGCGGGCAACGACCGCGGCAGCCGCGGCAAGGTGCTCCGGCTAAGCCGCGCCACCGGCAAACTGATTGTCGAGGGGATGAACCGCGTGTTCAAACACATGCGCCGCAGCCAGAAGAACCCGCAAGGCGGCCGGCTCCAGAAGGAGATGCCGATCCAGATCTCCAACGTGATGCTGGTGTGCTCGGCTTGCGGCAAGCCCAGCCGGACGGGCGCCCGCCGGGCGGCCGACGGCAGCAAGGATCGCTACTGCAAGCGTTGTTCGGCCGCGATCGGCCGCATCGCGCCGGCCAAGGCCGCAGCGCCGGGCAAAACAGCCGCGCCGGCCAAAACAGCAACCAGGTGAAACCGTAGCAGCCACGTGAAACCGTAGATCGGGCGATTCGTCATGGGAAAAAAGAAAGTACAAGCCGAAGATGCCAAGGGCGGCCCCGCCGAGCAGGCGCCCGCCGTCCCGCCGCGACTGCGCGAGCGCTACTTCAAAGAACTGTTGCCCGCGCTCGGCCAGAAGCTGGGCCGCGACAACCTGCACTCGCTGCCGCGCGTGCAAAAGGTCGTGATCAACATGGGCGTGGGCAGCGCGATCAGCGAAAAGAAGCACATGGAAGACGCCCTGGCGGCGCTGACGCAAATCGCCGGGCAGAAGGCCGCCGTGACCCGCAGCCGCAAGAGCATCGCCAATTTCAAGTTGCGCGAAGGCCAGGAAATCGGCTGCAAGGTGACGTTGCGTGGCACGCGGATGTACGAATTCCTCGACCGCCTGATCTCTCTGGCGTTGCCGCGGGTGCGCGACTTTCGCGGCCTCAACCCCGATGCCTTCGATGGCCAGGGCAACTACAGCCTGGGCCTCTCCGAACAATTAGTATTTCCCGAGCTGAATCCCGACAAGTTCACCCGGCCGCAGGGCATGAACGTGACGATCGTGATTTCGGGCACGAGCAACGACGATAGCCGCGAACTGCTGCGCGGGCTGGGCCTGCCGTTCAAGGTGCCCGAACCGGCGGGGCCGGGCAAAGGCTAATGAAAAAGTCCGTGGTCCGTAGTCAGTTGTCCGTTGCTCGGACAGCTGACCACTGACAACGGACCACTGACCACTGACAACGTGACAGGAAATCCGCATGGCTAGTAAATCGAAGATCGCCAAAGCCAACCGCAAGCCGAAGTTTTCTTCGCGGCGCGAAAGCCGTTGCAAGCTGTGCGGCCGGCCGCGGGCCGTATACCGCAAGTTTGGCCTGTGTCGCATCCACGTCCGCGAGTTGGGCGACCAGGGTTTGATTCCAGGACTGAAAAAGGCGAGTTGGTAAAGGGAAGATATAAGACGATGATGACCGACCCGATCGCCGATATGTTGACCCGCATCCGTAATGCCGTGCGCGTGGAGCGCTCGAGCGTGGAGATGCCGCTGTCGAAGGTCAAGCGGGGCCTGGCCGAAGTCCTCAAGCGCGAGGGCTTTATCTGGGACTTCGAAGAAGTCGAAGCCAACCCCAGCAAGCAGCTCCGCCTGCACCTGAAGTATGGTCCCAATGGCGAACGCGTCATTCGGCACATCCGCCGGGTTAGCAAGCCGGGGCGGCGCATTTACAGCGGGGCCGACACCCTGCGCCCCGTGCTCAACGGCCTGGGCATCAAGATCATCAGCACCAGCCGCGGCGTGGTCAGCGACCGCGAAGCGCGGCAGCGCCGCCTGGGCGGCGAAGTGCTGTGCGAGTTGTGGTAAACAGGCGGAAGATGATAACGGCGAGCAGGAGGCGCTAGCCTCCTGGTGTTTTCCAAGCGAAGAGAGTCGTGCCATGTCTCGGATCGGTAAAAAACCCGTCAAGGTGCCCAGCGGCGTCAAAGTCGCCGTGGACGGCAATACGATCGCCATCGAAGGCAAGCTCGGCAAGCTCGAGTACCACTTTCGCCGCGAAGTAAACGTCTCCGTCGAAAACGGCGACGTGATCGTCGGCCGCGAAGTCGAAACCCGGCAGGCCCGGGCTCTGCACGGCCTGAGTCGGGCCCTGATTCAAAACATGATGAAGGGCGTCACCGACGGTTACGAGAAGAAGCTCGAAATTGTCGGCGTCGGCTACCTGGCCGCCATTCAGAAGGGCGTGTTGCAGCTCCGCGTCGGTTTCGCCAACGAGATTCAGAAGAAGATTCCCGAGGGGCTGGCCGTCACCTGTCCAGATCAGACGCACGTCGTGATCAAGGGGATCGACAAGCAGAAGGTGGGACAGTTCGCCGCCGAAGTTCGCGCGGTGCGCAAGCCCGAGCCTTACAAAGGCAAAGGCATCCGTTACGACGGCGAGCAGGTCCGCCGCAAGGCCGGCAAGGCCATGAGCAAGTAAACCAGCATTTAGCCCCGGCCCTTGGGCCGGGACCATCATACGGCACGGCGAACATCCGCCGTTTTTTGCGAGAGACAAGCAGTGAACCACGAAAAGACCATCCGATCTCAGCGGCAGCGGCGCCGCTGGCGGGTCCGCAACCGCTTGAAAGCGGATTCCACCCGGCCCCGGCTTGCTATTTTCCGCAGCCATAAGCACACCTATGCCCAGGTAATCGACGACGGCCAGGGGCGCACGCTCTGCACCGCCAGCACGGCCGGCGGTGATTTGGGCAAAGAACTCAAATACGGCGGCAACAAAACGGCCGCGCAAGCCGTCGGCCGGGCCATTGCCGAGCGGGCTTTGGCCGCCGGCGTCAAGGACGTGACGTTCGATCGCCGCGATTACCAATATCACGGCCGGGTGGCCGCGCTGGCCGATGCGGCCCGCGAGGCGGGACTGAACTTTTAGCGGCAATCCATGATTTACGAGCCGCGCCCGTCAGGGAGCGGATGATCCTTCTCAATCAAGCGAGTCCCCAAGCGTGTCTAGCCAATCCAATCGAGGCGAATTGATCGACAAGGTCGTGAAGATCCGGCGCTGTGCGGCCGTGGTCAAAGGCGGCCGGCGTTTCAGCTTCACGGCGATGGTGGTCGTCGGCAACGGCCGCGGCAAGGTGGGCTGGGGCTACGGCAAGGCCAACGAAGTGCCCCCCAGCGTGGAAAAAGCGGTCAAGGACGGCACCCGCAACATGCAGGAAATCCCGCTCAACGGCCGCACGATTCCGCACACGACCGAAGGCCGCTTCGGTGCGGCCCACGTGATCCTGGTGCCGGCCTTGCCGGGCACCGGCGTCAAGGCTGGGGCCTGCGTGCGGGCCGTCTGCGAAGCGGCCGGCATTCACGATATCCTGACCAAAAGTTTCGGCTCGACCAATCCGGCCAACCTCGTCAAGGCCGCCATCGTCGCCTTGGAAGGCTTGCGCACGGTGCAAGACGTCGAACGCCTCCGCGGAGTCACCCTCTAATGAACTTGCACGACATCCATCGCGGCATCAAGAAGAACAAGAAACGCCGCCGCGTCGGCCGCGGCCCCGGCTCCGGCTGGGGCAAGACCAGCGGCCGCGGCCACAAGGGCCAGGGCCAATTGGCCGGTTGGACCACGCACCCGGCCTTCGAAGGCGGCCAGATGCCGCTCTCGCGCCGCGTCCCCAAGCGCGGCTTCAACAACCAGTGGGCGCTCTCGATCAAGGTCATCAACGTCGGCGAGATCGACGCGCTGTTCGCCCCCGGCGACGAGGTGACCCTCGATTCGTTGCGGGCCCGCAACCAGTGCAAGGGCCGCTTCGATCAGCTCAAGATTCTGGGCAACGGCCAGTTGACGAAGAAGCTTAAAATCTCGGCCCATCGCTTCAGCGCCAGTGCCCTGGAAAAGATCCAGCAGGCCGGCGGAGAGGCAATTGTATTGCCAGGACCCAAGCCGGTCGTCAAAATTCCGAAGAAGCAGAAAAGGGCGGCCGGCACGTCCGGCGGCTAGGCTGGATTTCTCACCGGGACCAGGCTGCGGGACCCAACTGAAGGACGGATCGAGCCATGTGGGAAAAGTTCCGCATCATCTTCACCATTCCCGAGCTGCGGCAGAAGATCCTGCTGACGCTGCTGCTGTTGGCGATTTATCGCGTCGGCTGGTGGATTCCGCTGCCGATCGTCAACGAAGCCAAGATGAGCGATTATTTCAGCGCGAGCAGCAACTCGAGCTTGAGTAAGGTGCTCGGCCAGGTGGCCACGTTCAGCGCCACAAGCCTCAGCCAGGCCACCATTTTTGGCCTGGGCATCATGCCCTACATTTCGGCTTCGATTATCTTCCAACTGCTGGCCAGCGTCTGGAAGCCGCTGGAAGAATTGCAGAAGGAGGGTGAAACCGGGCGGAAGAAGATCAACGAATACACGCGCTACGCCACCGTGATTCTGTGCCTGGGTCAGAGCTGGTTCTACGTGCGCTTTCTGGTGGGCGCCGAACTTGTGAACGGCTACTTTCTCAACGAGTCGGGAGGGCTGCCGCTAACTTGGTACGTGGTCAGCGTGATGATTATGACCAGCGGCACCGTGTTCCTGATGTGGCTGGGCGAACAGATCGACGAGTTCGGCATCGGCAACGGCATCAGCCTGCTGATCATGGCCGGCATTCTGGCCCGCATGCCCGGCGCTTTTCAGGATCTGATCAGCCCGATTCTCAAGAGCGGCCTGGTGCTGGGGAGCGGCCGGGGCGAGATGGGCGTGGAAAAGCTGATCGTGCTGGCGCTGTTGTTCATCGGCGTGGTGTGTGGCGTGGTGTTCATCACGCAGGGTCAGCGCCGCATTCCGACGCAGAGCGCCAAGCACGTTCGCGGCCGGCGCGTATACGGCGGCACGCGGCAATACCTGCCGCTGCGCGTCAACCAGGCCGGCGTCATGCCCATCATTTTCGCCAGCAGCCTGCTGATGTTTCCCTCGCTGTTTTTCGACTGGCTGGCGCGCACCTATCCCAAGCAGGGTTTCTTGCAGGAGATCGCTTCGGCCTTTTCGGGCAGTGCCAGCTACATCCATAACCTGCTGTACATCGCGCTGATCTATTTCTTTTGCTACTTTTGGACCGCTATCAGCTTCAATCCCAAGGACATGGCCGACAACTTGAAGAGCTACGGGTCGTTTATCCCCGGCTATCGGCCCGGCAAGCGGACCAGCGACTATCTGGAAAAGGTGATGGTGCGGATCACGTACGTCGGGGCCGGCTTCTTGGCCTTGGTGGCCATCGCCCCTACGATGGTGTCCAATAGCGTGAGTATCGATTATCAAATCGCCAGTTTTTACGGCGGCACCAGCCTGCTGATCGCCGTGAGCGTCGCCTTCGATCTGGTGCAGAAGATCGACAGCCACCTGGTCATGCGCAATTACTCGGGTTTACTGGAAAAATCCTGACGCCTTGGTTTTGGCGACCGGGTCGCCACCAGTGAGGACGTTTCCAGTTGGATGGGTCTTGCCCTCCGCTGTGGCGCGAGGCCATGGCGGGCACTGCCCACCCTAAGGAATAAGGATCAGAGACACGCGTGGTCACCTTACGCTCGATGCGCGAAATCGCCCTGATGCGCCAAGCCGGACTGGTCGTCTGGGGCGCCCACCAGATCGCGGCGGGCTTGGTTCGCCCGGGCGCGACGACCGGCGAAATCGATGCTGCCATTGAAGAATTCTTCAATCAAAAAGGCGCCACGCCGCTGTTCAAAGGCGTGCCCGGCAAGGTGCCCTTTCCGGCAGTCACCTGTATTTCGGTCAATGAGGAAGTGGTGCATGGCATCCCCGGCCCGCGCAAGCTGGTCTCGGGCGACGTGGTGAGCATCGACACCGGCTGCCGGCTCAACGGCTGGTGCGGCGACTCGGCCCAGACGCTGCCGGTGGGCGACGTGGCTCCGGAAGCCGCGCGGCTGCTGGACGTCACGCGGCGCACGCTGGCCCTGGCCATCGAGTTGATGGGCAAGAAACATTGGTGGAGCGAAGTCGCCCGCGAAATGGAGACGCTGGTCAAGGATTCCGGCTTCTACGTGGTCGAAAGCTTCGTCGGCCACGGCATCGGCCGGCAAATGCACGAGGAGCCGCAGGTCCCCAACTTCGTCAGCAACCAGCTCAAGCGCAGCGGCGATTTCGAACTGCGGCCCGGACTGGTCATCGCCGTCGAGCCGATGGTGAACATGGGAACCAAAAGCGTGCACGGCATGCCCGACCATTGGACGCAGGTCACGGCCGACGGCCAGCCGAGCGCCCATTTCGAGCATACGATTGCCATCACCAAAGACGGGCCGATTCCGCTGACGGCCAGCCCCGACGAGGTGCCGGAACTCGAGGCCGAAGGCTGAACGCGGTGGGATCCACGCGGATAATTGCCGAAGGATGAATGACTAGCGGGCCGCCGGAGGCACAAAGCGGGCCGCCGGAGGCACAAAGCGTGCCGCGAACCGCGCATATTTGGTTTTAGGGGCTTGTACGCTGCGGCGGGCAGCGCTTATATTGAGTCGCTTTCGAACTTGGGATTGAGCAAGCGGGGAAGACTGCCATGAAGGTCCGCGCCAGCGTCAAACGCATCTGCGAGAATTGCAAGCTCGTGCGGCGCCGTGGGGTGGTGTTCGTCGTGTGCAACAACCCCCGCCACAAACAGCGTCAAGGTTAGGGATCGCCGGCCCTGGTGAATCCGCGGCAACTTGAAGCGCAGCTTTGAGTTGCCCTGGTGCCGATAGCTGGGGACCGCAGTTGGCCAGCCCCGTTTGATGATTGGGTGAATCATGCCACGTTTATTGGGTGTCGACATTCCGAGCGACCGGCCGACGGTGGTCTCGCTCACCTACCTGTACGGGGTAGGGCCGCGCATCGCGCAGGAGTTGTGTCACAAGGCCGGCCTCAATCCGCACAATCACGCTCGCGACCTGCACGAGGATGAGCTGGCCCGGCTGGCGGCCTTGCTCGACAAGGATTATGTCGTCGAGGGGCAGTTGCGGCGGCAAGTGGCACAGAACATTTCGCGGCTGCGGGACATCAACTGCTACCGCGGCATTCGCCATCGCCGCGGACTGCCGGTGCGTGGCCAGCGGACGCGTACCAACGCCCGCACGCGGAAGGGCCCGAAGAAGACCGTGGCCGGCAAGAAGGGCGTCAAGGACCTCAAGTAAGCGAGAACGCGAATTAAGGCACGGGCCGATTTTTCGGCTCGCCAGGAGCGAATCAATATCGTGGGTAAGAGCAAGCGACGCAAGGTCCGCCGTAACGTGACGCTGGGCGTGGCGCACATCAAGGCCACCTTCAACAACACGACGGTCACGATCACCGACACCAAGGGCGACACGCTCTGCTGGGCCAGCGCCGGCACCAGCGGCTTCAAAGGCAGCCGCAAGAGCACCCCCTTTGCCGGGCAGTGCGCCGCGCAGCAAGCAGCCGAAAAGGCCTCGAAGTTCGGCGTCAAGGAAGTGGAAGTGCAGGTCAAGGGGCCGGGCAGCGGCCGCGAGAGCGCGATTACCGCACTGCAGGCGGCCGGTTTGACCGTCAAGTCGATCGAGGACGTCACGCCGCTGCCGCACAACGGCTGCCGTCCGCCCAAGAAGCGTCGCGTGTAGGCGCCGCCGCAGTAGGTGCCGCGAACCGCGCGACACCCGCAGTGAGCGCGTGCTCGAAGCAAATACGTCCGGCTCGGCTAGTCGGACCCGCTAGTTCCGAAAAATCACGAAGTACAGCAACCGAAGTAAAGCAATCATGGCTCGTCATACCGGACCCGTCTGCCGTCTCTGCCGCCGCGAAGGCATGAAGCTGTTTCTCAAGGGCACGCGCTGCGATACGCCCAAGTGTGCCGTCGAGCGCCGCGACACGGCCCCCGGCATGCACCAATATCGCCGCAGCAAACTCACCGATTACGGCGTCCACCTGCGCGAGAAGCAAAAGGTCAAGCATTACTACGGCGTGCTCGAGCGGCAGTTTCGCAACTACTTTTCCGAGGCCACGCGCAGCAAGGGCAACACGGGCGAGACGCTGATGAGCCTGCTTGAGCGCCGCTTGGACAACATCGTCCACCGGCTGGGCTTCGGCCAGAGCCGATCGCAGGCCCGGCAACTGGTGCGGCACGGCCACATCACGGTCAACGGCCGCCGCGTGGACGTGCCCAGCTACCTGGTCAGGGCCGGCGACGTGATCCGCGCCAAGAACCGCAAAAAGAGCTTGCAAGCCGTGCTGGCGAATGTCTCGGAAAACCACCGGCAGATTCCCGATTTTTTGTCGCTGATCGAAGGTCCGATCCCCGAGGGCCGCGTGGCGCGCTTGCCCGAGGCCTTTGATTGTTCGATCCCGGTCCAAACGCAATTGATTATCGAGCTGTGCTCCAAGTAACGCGCCGCTCGGCCCGGTCGCGGGCCGCAGCGGTCGTCGCCGGCGAACGGGCTTTTGACAAAAGCAGGCTGGCCTTCGGCAAAGGCCGGTTTTCCATGTTCGACGCCGACCCCGTACAAACCATCCCCATTGCCGCTGTCTTGCGGAGGCTCTCCTGATGCGTATTCGATGGCGTGGGCTTGAATTGCCCAGTCTCGTGATTTGTGACTCCAAGACCTTGAGTTCGACGTACGGCCGGTTCGTGGCCGAGCCGTTCGAGCGGGGCTTCGGCGTAACCGTGGGCAACAGCCTGCGGCGAATCCTGCTGTCGAGCCTCGAGGGCAGCAGCGTGACGCAGGTCAAGCTGCACGGCGCGCAGCACGAATTCACCACCATCCCCGGCGTGGTCGAGGATGTCACCGAAGTGATCCTGAACATCAAATCGCTGGTCGTCAAAAACTTCAGCGAGCATACCCGGATCATTCGGGTCGAGAAGAAGACCAAGGGCGTGGTCACCGGCCGCGACGTGATTACCGACGACCAGGTCGAGGTGATCAACAAGGACCACGTGCTGGCCACGCTGACGTCCGACGTGCCGTTCGAGTTGGAAATGGTGGTGGAAAACGGCCGCGGCTACGTGCCGGCCACCGAGCACAGCCCCAACGTGCAAGAGATCGGTATCATTCCCATCGACGCGGTCTACAGCCCCGTGGTGCGCGTGCGCTACGAAATCGAGGAGACGCGCGTCGGTCAGAAGACCAACTACGACAAGCTCACGATGGAGATCTGGACCAACGGTTCGATCGGACCGCAGATGGCGCTGATCGAGGCGGCCAAGATTCTGCGCAAGCATTTGAACCCGTTCATCCAGTATGCCGAGTTGGGCGCGCAGGTGCATTCCGACGGC
Organism: Pirellulales bacterium; assembly: GCA_036509275.1. Lineage (GTDB taxonomy): Bacteria > Planctomycetota > Planctomycetia > Pirellulales > PNKZ01 > DATATB01. The sequence goes on from DATCFX010000014.1 coordinate 13,241, forward strand.
CGCTCGAGCAGCCCCGCGTCGGACGCCAGCCTCGAATCCAAGTTGAACCTCTCGATGTCGGATCTGAACCTCTCGGTGCGGGCCGGCAATTGCCTCGTGTCGGATAACATCCTGACGGTCCGCGACCTGGTTTCGCGCTCCCAGGACCAATTGCTCGAAGTTCGCAACTTCGGCGAAACCACGCTCAACGAGATCAAGGAAAAGCTGGCCGAACTGGGGCTGCGGCTAGGCATGCGCGTGCCGGCCGGGACCAGCGTCTGAGCGGCGCAAAAAACCATTCATCCCTCGATCCCATTACAAGTGCTTCGAGCTCATCACCCCCGAGCTCGAGGCGGGAAGCAGGATCATGCGACATCGTAGAAAAGGCCGCAAGCTCGGCCGCTCCCCCAGTCATCAGCGGGCCCTGCTGCGCAACCTGGCCAGCGCCCTGTTTCTGACCGAGCGCGACGCTGAGCTGGATGACAACCAGCCCAAGGTCCCGGGCCGGATCATCACCACGCTGGAAAAGGCCAAGGAAGCCCGGCCGTTTGTCGAGCGATTGATCACGATCGCCCGCCGCAGCCTCGTGGCCCGCGATGCCGCCCGGGCGCTTGCCACCGACGCCGAAGTCCACAGCGAGGCCTGGCGCGCCTGGCGCCAGGGCGACGGCTGGCGGCAGTGGAACCAGGCCATCGCTCCGGCGGTGGCCGCCCGCCGGCGCGTGTTTGCGTTGCTGCGCGACAAGCAGGCGGTGCGCATTCTGTTCGACGGCATCGCGCCGCGATTCGCCGACCGCGACGGCGGCTACACGCGAATTCTGCGGCTGGCCAAGCCCCGCCTGGGCGACGCCGGCACGCGTGCCATCCTCGAGTTCGTCGGCGTCCGCGACCGCGTCGCCCGCACGGCCGTGGCCCCCAGCTTCGAAAGCGAATAGGCAACCTGGAAAAACGGCGACGATGATCGCCGGGTAGCGGAATTTGTAAGAATTCCGCAGCGTCGGCCGTGGATCCGTCGGAAATCTCACGATTTCCGCTACCACGCGTAGAGCGGTGCGATGGAGCGCGATCCGATTATTCCCCCGGCCAGTGCATCCTTGGGCTCCGGCAATCGCCCGGGTCTGGACTTCACCGCTCACGCGCGCCGGCTGTGCGAAGACCTGTCGGCCCGGCTGAGCGAGCTGGCGCATATCGACATGCGCCGGGTCGCGCTGCGCATCTGCCAGGTGCGGCGCCGCGGGCTGTACGGCGTGCAGGCCACGCTCACGCCGCTGCGTTTTGCCGGCGGCGAGCTGGAAACGATCCGCCGCGGCCGCCGCTACACGATCCAGCGCTTGCACGACGCCGAAGGCCGCGAAATGCTCTACTTGCTGAGCTTTTACCTGCCGCGGTTCCTGGACCACACGCTCGAAGAAAAGCTGGCCACCGTCTGCCACGAGCTGTGGCATATCGGAACCGAGTTCGACGGCGACTTGCGGCGGCACTCGGGCCGCTGTTACGCCCACGGACCCAGCGAACGCGACTATCACGCCGCCATGATCGAACTGGCCCGGCGCTGGCTTGGCCTGAATCCGCCCGCGGAATTGTACGCGTTTCTCGACGGCAGTTTTCGCCAGCTTGTGGCCCGCTACGGCCGCGTCTACGGCATCCGCATCCCCACGCCCCGGCTGATCCCCCAGCCGCGCGACGTCGCGTGATTCGAAAAGATGGGGAGCGCACCGAAGCCCACGGACTGCGGTCCGTGGGGTCGCGGCCTCCGTTCAATGTCCAAACGGCGGCCAGCCGCGGACCCAGGCGTAGGCCAGCAGACAGAGCAGCGGAAAGAGCACGAACACCACCGCGTAGGTGTAGATCGAAGTCCACTTGTGTCGGGGCCAACGGGCCATGGCGCGCGTGCTCAATTGGCGGCCGGCGAGGCGGCGGCCGACGGCTGCTCTTGCGTCGGGGTGGCGCCGGCCGCGGTCGCCGTGTATTCCAGAACTACCGAAGCCGGGCCCGGCTCGGGCAGCTTCAACTCGAAACGCGCCCCGTAGGCCAGCGCCTGGCCCAGCTTCAGCCGCGCCGCCGGGCCGGACGTCTGCCGCAACTCGATCGCGGGTACGCGCTCCAGCGGCGGGCAGAATGCCACGTGTACCTGGGCCACACGCTGACCGGCGGCCAGATCCACCCGCATCCGGCCGACCACGCATTCGCGACCGTCCCCGCGCCGATCGCGCCGAGCTTGCTGCACAATCCAAGAACCATCGGCGGCGTCCGACGTTGCCTGCCGGCGGCGCCAGTGCAAAAGCCACCACGCGCCTTCGCCCGCCACGACAATGGCCCACAAGCTGGCCAACCCCGCCGGCGACGAGCCGGGCAGACTGAGCGCGCCGGCCAGCACCAGACACGCCAAAGTCGAAGAACATGACGTGGCAGTCACCGGCGGCCGCGCCGCGCCCCTCCCGCTCCCCAAGAAGCAACTCGATTCGCACTCGCGCGCGAGTCGGGCCATCAGCACTGCGGCGGCAGCCACGGCCGCCAGCCAACCGGCGCCCAGCGGGCTGACCAAGTCACCGCCCAGGCGCCGCTCCATCACGACGGCAGCCGCCAGGATTAGCGAACCGAGCAGGCACCGCCGGAGTCCAGTCAGCAGCGGCGCCGGCCACGCGGCGCACGGCCCCGCGCCAAATTGCTGCCCGAGGGCCGAATCGCTGGACATGGTGCTGGGCCCTGGCCGCTGGAACATCAAGCGGTGGCGGCGAGTCCGGCCGCCTCGGCCAGTTCGGCGGCGCGGTGCGTGCTTTCCCAGGTGAACCCCGCTTCGCTGCGGCCAAAATGGCCGCCGGCCGCCGTGAGCCGGTAAATTGGCCGGCGCAGGTCGAGGTACTTGATAATCCCACCGGGCGACAGGGGGAACAACTCTTTGACCAGCTCGCAAATGCGGGCGTCGTCGATCTTGCCGGTGCCCTCGGTATCGACGTACACGCTCACCGGCTCCGACACGCCGATGGCGTACGCCAACTGCACTTCGCAGCGATCGGCCAACTCGGCGGCCACGATGTTCTTGGCGACGTGCCGGGCCATGTA
>DATCFX010000015.1:0-1984 GCA_036509275.1 Pirellulales bacterium
CGATGGAGAGAGCGGTGGGGGACCAGAGGGGACGGGTTACGATTTGCACGCGATGCCCGCGCGCGGCCAGGTCGCTGGCGACTTCGGGGCCGAGCGATTCGTACAAGAGCAGGCTGCCGAGTGCAGGCGGGGTCTGACGGAAGGAGCCGAGCAGGTGGTTGGTGCCGAAACGATCGGCCGTGACCGAGCGGGCCGGGTCGAAGCCGAAATCGATGTGGTTTATCAGCAGTTGCAGGGTGTCCTGATCCTGGCCGTCGCCGCCGGCCACGCTGATGGCCAGCACCGGCTTGCCGGCCTTGAGCACCAGCGTCGGCGAGAGCGTGATGCGCGGGCGCTTGCCCGGCTCGATGCAGTTGGGATGCTCGGGCCAGGTATTAAAACTTTGCAGCCGCGTTCCCAGCCAGATGCCGGTGCTGCCGGCCAGCACGCCGCTCCAACCGCTGGGCGTGGCGGCCACCACGTTGCCGGCCTTGTCGGCCACGAGGCAGGTGGTGGTGTCCAGCGCTGGGCCGCCCAGCCCACGCCGCACTTGGGCCGCATCGAGCAGCGCCTGGCCCTGCCGCGGATCGCCAGGCCGCTGGGTGAGCGATGCCCGCTGGGGATCGATCAACTCGCGCCGCCGCTGGGCATACCCAGGCGCCAGCAGGCCGGCCAACGGCACGTCGACAAACAGCGGATCGCCGTAAAAGACGTCGCGGTCGGCCAGGGCCAGCTTCATGGCCTCGACCACCAGGTGGATCGTCTGCGGCGTGTTGTGGCCCGAGCGAGCCAGATCGAAGCCTTGCAGGAGCTCGAGCGTTTCCAGCGCATACGGCCCTTGGGTCCATGGCCCGCATTTGCAGACCGTGTGGCCGCGATAGTCGGCCGTGATTGCGTCTTCGATTCGTGTCACGTGCGTGGCCAGGTCGCTTGAGCGTAGCAGGCCGCCTTCGGCGCGGCAGAAGGCGTCGATTTCCTGGGCGATCGGCCCGCGATAAAAATAATCGGCCACCAGCCGCAACCCGCGCCGGCGGTCGGTCGAGCCGGATTCGGCCTTGATCAGCCGTCGCAAGGTGGCGGCCAGGTCGGCATGCCAGGGCTCGGTGTGCGCGTCGAGCAGCTTGAGCGTGGGGGCCGCGACCTCGGCAAACGTGCGCGTGCCGTAGCGATCGAGCGCCGTGAGACATGCGTCGAGTGCGGCCGGTACGGCGGCCGGAGTGAGGCCCGAGCCGGGAATGCCGCCGTGAGTGGCGAAATACTCGCGCGTGGCCAGCCGCGGAGCAACGCCTTGACCGCACAGCACTTCGACCACGCCGCGCCGGGCGTCGTACACCATGATCGGCACTTCGCCGCCAAAGCAAAACGACTTCGAATCCGTGACGCTCAGAGCCAGGATCGTAGCCACGGCCGCGTCGACGGCATTGCCGCCGCTGGCCAGTTGCGCGATGCCGGCCGCCACGGCATCGCGTCCGCCCGCTACGACTGCTCCGCCGGTGCCCGAGCCGTGCCAATCGTCGTAGGCGTCGGCTTCGACGGGAAGAAACGTGGCGGCGAGCACGAGAACGACGACTCCCCAGGAAAGCTGCGGCATGCGATGGCTCCGAAAATAAAAGCGGGGCCGGCCGCCTGAGAACGCTTGCGGCGTTTGCTCTCGAGCGGCCGACCCCGTGACTGGCGCGTAGGCGCGGTTTCAATCCCTCAACGAGCGGCGGATGGCCTCGACGTCGCGGAGAATCTGATCCAGCTTCTTTTCCATGTCGCCGTGATCGCCACCGTGCGAAGGATGGCCCGTCGCGTTGACATTGAGCCCGGTGGACCCGGTCAATTGCGTGAAGCCGTCGTACGAGCCGCTGGTAGCGTCGGCGCTGTGATGTCCGTGGCCACCGTGATGTCCGTCATGATGGCCGTGCTCGTGATGGCCGTCTTCGCGGCCTTCGTGTCCCTCATGGCCGTGGTGGGCGTGATGCTCGCCATGGTGGCCTTCGGACGACGACCAACTGGCATG
>DATCFX010000016.1:0-4570 GCA_036509275.1 Pirellulales bacterium
TGGATATTCGAATCGGACGTGGAATGCTGCCCTTCGCGGCAGGCCCGAAAGCCAGAGGCAAGTTTGCGGTGAATACGCGTCGCTATCTCGGCATCTTGGTGCTGGTGCAAATCGCCTGTATGGCGTGCGGCCTGGCGTTTCATTATTTCTATGTTAATTCGGCCGTGCGGCATGACGTCGAGCAGCAGCTCTTTCATTCGCTGCTCGAGCGTTCCAAGCAAATGGCCGACAAAATCGAAAAAGATCACGCCGCAAAGGTGCTCGACCCTCAGGCGGCAAGCGGCGTGCGACGCCTGCTGTTGGACGCGTGCCGACCGGGGCATGAGCAGGCACTGCTGGTCGACCGCGGCGGCCTGGTCGTGCTCGATCCGCAGTTGCAGCCCGTCGGCCCAGCCCGCAACATCGTCTGGCTCCGGTCCAGCGCGGCCTGGGGAACCGGCGACGCTGCGATCCGCGGGTTGCTCCAAGGTCCAGCGGGCATCGAAGCGGCGGTGGCGCAACCGCTACCGGCACAGGCCGGCTACTTGCTGTTGGCCGGCACCGTCGCCGAACAGCCTGTACGGCTGGCCGAGTTGCTGCCGGTCATGCGGATTGGCGCGGGCCTGGCCTTGCTCTGGACCACGGGCCTGGGGTGTGCGGCAATCTTTTTGCTGGTCTCGCACAATCGCGGAAAAACGAACAAGGCTGCTGAGCCGGATGTCGAATCGCTGAAAAACTCGCAGGCTTTGATGCGGACGCAAGAGACCGTGATTTTCGGCCTGGCCAAGCTGTCTGATTCCCGCGATCCCGACACGGGCGACCACCTGGAGCGGATCTCATATTACTCGTCGACGCTGGCCGCCGCGCTGCGCCAGCATCCGGACTTCCGCAATGACATCACGCCCACGTTCATTCGGTTGATCGGCATCAGCTCGGCCCTGCACGATATCGGCAAGGTGGGCGTGGAAGACGCCATTTTGCGCAAGCCCGGCCCGTTGACGGCCGAGGAGCGCGAGTTGATGACGCGGCACACGCACATCGGCGAAGAATGCCTGCGCGAAATCGAGCGGCGGCTGGGCACCTCGAATTTTTTACAAATGGCCCGCGAAATTGCCGCCAGCCATCACGAGCGTTGGGACGGCACGGGCTATCCACAAGGACTGGCCGGTGAGCAGATTCCGCTGGCTGCGCGGATCGTGGCCATCGCCGACGTGTACGACGCGCTGTCGAGCAAGCGGGTCTACAAGCTGCCGCTGGCGCACGAACAATGCGTGAGCACGATCGCGGCCGAAGCCGGCAAGCATTTCGATCGGCGGCTGGTGCAGGTGTTTCTGGAGATCGAGGGCAGCTTCCGGAACATCAGCCAGCATTTGCAGCCCGAGCAGACGTGCGACAACCCATCGGAAGCGCCGGCAGAATCTCCCGCCAGCCAACGCTTACTCGCTTCTTCCACCCATGTGACTTGAACCCGGCGCCCGGCAAAGGTCGGCACCCTCGGCGATTGCCTTCGAAGGAACCCTTTATGAATAAGTTCTCGGAACGCGAGCGAAAGCTCTTCGAAATTTTTCTGATCATCGTGTCTCTGAGTCTGACCTTCCTGGTGCACCGCATGACGGGCAACAAGATGGTCGTGTTGAACCTGTTTTTCCTGCCGGTGGTGCTGAGCGGCTTCTTTTTGGGCCGCTACCACGCCGGCGTCCTGGCCTTGCTGTGCGTGATTTCGGCGTCAATGGTCACGGCCCTGGACCTGGACCAGTTCACCACGGTCGATTCGCCGCTGACCACGGGGCTAAGCGTCACGCTGTGGGGCGCCGTGCTGTGCTTGACGGCCATTCTGGTCGGTACGCTCAGCGACGAGCGTTCCGCGCAGGCCGACGACCTGCACGACGCCTATGTCGGCGTGATCGAAGTCCTCAGCAGTTACCTGCAAGGCGGAAATCCCCGGCTCAAGGCGCTCACCTCGCAGGTGGCCGAACAATGCCACCGCGTGGCCACCGCCATGCGCTTGTCGGCCAAGCAGATCGACGACATTCGCGTGGCCGCGCTCATGCACGACATCGGACGCATCGAGGTCACGACTAAAGTCATCACCCGCGCCGTCGATAGCCTGGAAAGCCGGAGCGCACCGAACTACAGCTTCCAAGGCACCGACCTGGTTCACTCGCTGGGCACGGTGCTGCGAGGCGCGATTCCCATCTTATTGAACCAGGACCAGCCCTGGCCGGCCGCCTTGCCCGAACCCAACTGCCAGACGGAAATCCCCGTCGGCGCCAAGATCGTGCGCGCGGTGCGGACCTACTGTTCGCTGACCACGGCTGGAGTGGACGGCCAGCGGCTCAGCCCGCGCGAGGCCTTGGCCGAAATGCGGCGCGACCGCCACGCCGGTTACGACAGCGACGTGCTCGAAGCCCTGGAACGTACCAGCGCGGAATTACAGCCGGCGGGTGTGTAATGCGGAATGCGGAATGATGAATGATGAATGATGAATGATGAATGGAGGAAAACGGCTGCGAGCTTTTTTTCCGTGTTCATCGTTCCGCATTCATCCTTCCGCATTTCCCCCCGTCACGCTCCCGCGCGATGGCGGACGATCGCGCCGTCGACCATGTAGATGACTTCTTCGGCGATGTGCGTGGCCATGTCGGCCAGCCGCTCCAGATGCCGGGCGACCGAAAACAGCTTCATCAGCACGTCGATCTGTTCCGGGTGCTCCTGGATGCGCGCACTCATGGCCTCGCCGATGCGGTCGCGAATGGCGTCAACCTTGTCGTCGTCGCTACGGACCTGTCGCGCCAGGTTCGAATTCGAGGTAACCAGCGCATCCAGGCTCTGCTTGACCATGTGCTGCGCGATCCGCGCCATGTCACGGAAATCGCTGGGCACGCCCACCTCGCGAGCCCGGGACAAATAGACCGCCCGCTTGGCGATGTTCTTGGCCAGGTCGCCGATGCGCTCCAGATCGTTGTTGATCTTCAGCACCGCCACGACAAACCGCAGGTCCATCGCCACGGGCTGGTACAGCGCCAGAATCCGCAGGCAGTCTTCCTCGACGGCGACTTCCATGCGGTTGATTTCGTCGTCGGAATCGATGACTTCGCGGGCCAAGAGCTCGTTGCGATTGCCCAGCGCGCGTAACGCCTTATCGAGGGCTTCCTCGACGAGAGAGCCGACGTAGACGATCTCTTGCTTAAGTTCGTGAAGCTGACGGTGGAGATGTTCAGCCATGGCCCTCGTGGCCTCATTCAAGCGGTGCCCGGTGGCCGGCAATTGCCCGCCGCAATCGCGCCGGCATCGAATCGAGGGGGATTCCGACCCCCCTCTCGACAACTCTACTGTACTTTGTGCATGCTCGCGAAGTAAACGGATCTTTGCTCAAACGCCTGCCGCGGAGGTGGCCGGTGCGTGTTCCCGGCGCCTTGCCGAACCGCGCCTCCGCTTCATGCCGAGCCGCCGCCGCTGGGCTCGCGGATCAGAACTTCTAACCGTTCCAGCAGCGGCAATTGGTCGGGGTGGAGCAGCTCGCACGCACGGGCGAAGGCGACGAACTCGGCGCAATCCACTTCCCACGATGCGCACCGCGGAGCGGCATCTTCGGGGGCGGGGCCCGCAAATCCATGGACCCGTTTGCGGCTCTTCTGGTATGTGATCTCGCCGATGGGGACCAACCCACCGGGCGTCACTCCGGTCTCTTCGAACGTCTCGCGCCGGGCCGCCGCCTCGAGCGGTTCGCCCTCGTCGGGTTCGCCCTTGGGAATACTCCAAGGCTTGTGCCGGTTGTAATTGCCCGACGCGTGAACCAGCAGCACTTCGAGCCGGCCCTCCCGATGTCGGTACAACAACGTGCCTGCCGATTGTTTCATGCCAGCGTGGTCCGGTTTCATGTACATCAAGCCGCGGCCGGCGGTCCCATGTGGATCGTACAAAAAAGTTGCTTTCTTTGACAGAAAATGCTTGGCTTGAGTTGCCGGGCGAGATCGGGACACCCCCCAGATGCGCACGGCGCGGCGGGGACGGATGGCGCCGATTCCCGGTACACGAAATTACGTGCGGGGCAGGCATGGAATTGCTTGCGGTTTGCTAGCGGATTCTTTACGCTTGACGAGCAATTCGTCCGCCTTCTGCCACCAGTTGGACGGGACCTTGGTCAACTCCTGTCCAACATGCCTGGCGTTGTGCGAGGCGGTCGGCACTGGGTCGGGGGTACACACGCCCGGCCTCGGTAACTTCCAGAGCTCGTGTGTGTCAACAGGAGCGGCGAGATGCCTACGGGTACAATCAAGAAGCTGGTGCAAGACAAGGGATTCGGGTTCATTCAGACGGCCGACGGTGCCGACGTGTTCTTCCATCATTCGAGCGTTGCCGATCAGGCGTTCGACAACTTGACCGAAGGCCAAAAGGTTGAGTACGCGATCGAGCAATCCGGCGCGCCGAAGGGTAAAGGCCCGCGGGCCGCGTCCGTCAAGCCCATGTAGCCACCAGCGTCTCGGCTGGAGCCAACGATGCGGGGCGGCCGCGTGGCCGCCCCCCTTCTTCCGCGCGGTGCATAACCGCGTCGCAGGGCGGCTTGCCCCATTTTTTGCCCGGCGCCCGC
>DATCFX010000017.1:0-3596 GCA_036509275.1 Pirellulales bacterium
TCCGCCGTCTGTGTTCCGGTCTGTCTGCCGGCGTGCTGCCTCGAGTGCGAGCCGGCCGTCAGTTGCCGCCACGGCCTGTTTGCCAAGGGCATCGTCACGTATGACTATGCCTGCGGCGTGAGCGTCACGGTGCGTTTCAAGCACTGCGGCGAGATCATCGTGACCTACCGCGGCGTCTAAAAAACGCCCGAGGCCCCCAGCGGCCCGCGGAACCAACAGCCAAAGAGTCTTTCGAGCCTGGCGGGCATTTCCCCGCCAGGCTTTTTGTTTGGCTTCCGGTTATAATGGCAGCCGGCAACTACGGGGGCCGTTGCTAGTTCTCACGGGTTTCACGCACCGCGAGCCGCTGCCAACACGAGGTTATTCCGCATGCACAAACACGCCAAGCGCCGCCACCCGCGCCAAGTGGTGGCAAATCATCGGGGTATCGAAGTGCTGACGGTCGGCTGGATGCTGATGGTCTTTACCACGTTGGCCTGCGAACTCGTGGCGGCGCTGGCCTATCTCTATGTGATCGAGTTCGATCGGCAAGCCGGCGGCGTCCAGTTATTGAGTAGCTTGCTGACATTCGCGGCGTGTCTGATCGGGATCTTGTCGCTGCTGGTGTGCCCGGTGGTGCTGCGGACGCGCCGCGTGCCGCCGCCGCCCGCGATTGTCGTGTTCTCGGTGATTGTCGGCTTCGCTCCCTTGATCGCCGTGATGTTTGCCTCGATTCGCTAGAGACGCATGCCAGCATCCGACTATTCGCGGCAGACGCACCACGAGTTCGAGGCTGCCAGCCGCCAGGCGTTGGCCAATGCCAGCCTGCAACTGGCGCTGGGCAACCTGGGCCAGACGCTGGGGCGCCGCAACCGCGATGCGTTTGCGGCCTTTCCCGACAGCGATGCCCAGCGCGACCGGGCCCGTCAGATCAAGGACGCCACGCTGGCCGAACTCGACCGGCATTTGGAAACGCTCGAAACCAGCGTTGTCCGCCGTGGCGGCCACGTGCATTATGCCGACGACGGCGACGCGGCTTGCCGCATAGCGCTCGAGATTATCCAGGCTCGCGGGGCGAAGCACGTCGTCAAAAGCAAGTCGATGACCAGCGAAGAGATTCATCTGAATCACGCGCTGGAAGCGGCCGGCGTCGAGGTGGTCGAGACCGATTTCGGCGAATACATCATCCAGGTCGCCGGCCATCGTCCCTCGCATATTGTCGCGCCCGCCCTGCACTTGCGGCTGCGCGACATTACCGAGATCTTGAGCCGCGATGCCGGCCGGCCACTGCCGGCCGAAGCCGAGAGCCTGGCCGCGTATGCCCGCCAGCGGCTGCGAGGTGCTTTCGAAGCGGCCGAAGTCGGGATCACTGGCGCGAATTTCGCCGTGGCCGAGACCGGCAGCATCGTGCTCATCAGCAACGAAGGCAATGCCCGGCTGACCAGCAGCCTGCCGCCGGTGCAGATTGCCATCATGGGCATGGAAAAAGTGATTCCGCGGCTGGCCGATCTGCCCGTGTTTTTGAATGTCTTGGCCCGCGCCGCCACCGGCCAGAAGCTGTCGATCTATACGTCGGTGATCACCGGGCCGCGCGCGGCCGACGAACTGGACGGGCCGGAAGAGTTTCATCTGATCATTCTCGACAACGGCCGGTCCAAGATTCTGGCCGGCCCGCTGCGCGAAAGTTTGTTCTGCATCCGCTGCGGCGCGTGCTTGAACGCCTGCCCCGTGTATCGCACCGTGGGCGGGCACGCTTATGGCGGTGTGTACTCCGGGCCGATCGGCGCGGTGCTGACTCCGCTCTACGACGGCCTCTCGGCCAATCGACATTTGCCGCATGCCTCGAGCTTGTGCGGCGCCTGCCAGGCGGCCTGCCCCGTGCGCATCGCGATCCCCGAAATGCTGATCACGTTGCGTGAGCAACTGCACCACGACCCGGCCAATACGGGCCGGCTCGAGAGCCTGGCCTACCGGCTGTGGGCGGCCGTCATCGGCCATCCGCGGCTCTATGCTCTAGCCACGTGGTTGGCCACGCGGACCATCGGACGGCTCGTGCGCAAGCGCTGGCTGCGCCGCTTGCCGGGTCCGCTGGCCGGCTGGACGGCGGCGCGAGACTTTCCCGCGCCGGCCCCGCGGCGTTTTCGCGACTGGTGGCACGAGGAACAGGCATGAGCCGCGAGTCTTTTCTGGCGCGGGTCCGCGCAGCGGCTGGCGCGGGCCGGGCGCACCGCGTCTTTGCCGCCGACAAACCGCTGCCGCCCATCTCGCCCAGCCGCACGGCGGCTGCCGATCTCGTGGCTCAAATGGCTGCCGAAGTCAACCAGGTGGGCGGGCACAGCCACGTCGTGCCCGATGCGCCGGCCGCGGCCCGCGTGCTGGCCGAGCTGCTGGAACAATCGGCCGCGACCAAGGCTCTCTGCTGGCGCGATCCACTGCTAGCGCGGATCGGGCTGGCCGAATTGCTGCATGAGCGCGGCGTGCAATTGCTCGATTACGACGCCCTGCTGCGCGAGCCGGTCGAAGGCCGCAAGCCGCTGATCCTGGCCGCCGAGATTGGTATTTCCGGCGCGGCCTGGGCCGTGGCCGAAACCGGCACTCTGGCGATGGCCTCGGGCCCTGGCCGCGAGCGCCTGGCCAGCCTGGCCCCGCCGCTGCACGTAGCCGTGATCGAGGCCCGGCAGATCGTGCCCGACTTGTTCGCGCTGTTTGCCCATTACGAAGTCGACGCGCTGCCCAGCAATCTGACGCTGATCACCGGCCCCAGCAAGACCGGCGATATCGAAATGGAGCTGACCACCGGCGTCCACGGCCCCGGCCAGTGGCACGTGATCATCGTGGCTGGCGCTCTGCAATAAAGCTGCGACCGTTGGTCGCGATTGGCGCGGCGCCGACTACGCCGCGTGGCGCACCGCGACCACCGGTCGCGGCTTTATGAGGCCGCGCGCCGCGATGCGCGGCCAGAGTTGACGCCAATTCGCGCGCAGATAATCGCCGCGAAAGTAATAGCCGACAAAACATTTTTCCAGCCAATGCCGGATGTCGCCGTGGTCGAGATGCCGGCCCTCGATCACCGGCGTGTAGCCGTCGAAGCGGCCGAAATCGAAGCTGCTGATCCGCGGCTTCATGGCTTCGTAGAAGGCCGTGCCTGGGTATGGGGTGACGACGTTGAAGTTGGCGAACGTGGGATTGAGCTGTTTGGCATAGCGGCGCATGGCACGGATGCTGCCCTGCGTCTCGTCGGCAAAGCCGAGCATGAAGCCGGCCACCGTGCGAACGCCCAACTGCCGGCAGCGCTCGACAAACGTCTGCTCGCGCTCGGCCGACAGGGCCGCTCGCGCGTGCTGCCGCAACAAGCCGGCATCCGGCGTCTCGACGCCAAAGGTCACGCTGCTCAGCCCCACACCGGCCAGCGCCGTAAGCAATTCGTCGGGCAACAGATCGATGCGGCTCTCGATCGAAAACTGCACCGGCGTCGGCAGCCTGCCGAGCCGCTCGACCAGCTCCCAAGCCCGGTTGCGATCGGCCCCAAACAGCGGGTCGCGAAACTTGAACGATCGGAATCCGTGGCGTGCCGTCAGCAGTCGAATCTCGTCGGCCACTTGCTGCGGCTGGCGATG
>DATCFX010000018.1:0-3243 GCA_036509275.1 Pirellulales bacterium
AGAAGAGCAGTTGCCCGCGAATCTCCGCAGCGACAGCAGTCCGCAATTGATGATGCTGGGCCAGCTCTTGTCCTCCGCGCTGAGCAGCATTTGCCGCGATGCCCATATTGCGGCGAGCCTGGTGGGCACGGCCAGCGACGTCCGCGAGCTGGCCGCCTATCGGCTGGGAGAGTATCCCGCCGGGGCCGAGCCGCCGCTATTATGCCGCGGCTGGCGCGCCGAAGTCGTGGGCCAATTGCTCGATGACTTGTTGGCCGGCAAGGTGTCGATCCGCATCGGCGACCCCCGCTCCGAGCAGCCGCTGGTGTTCGATCGGAAATGACGAAGGATGAATGCGGAACGATGAATGCTTGAAGAGCGACGCTGCTCTTCACTGCACCTGGTAGCGGAAGTCGTGAGACTTTGGGTGCGTCGTTTCGCGAGACTTCGGAATTCTCACCAGGCTGCGGAATTCGCACCAGGCTTCGGAATTCTCACGAATTCCGCTACCGTCTGCGCGGTCGAACTCAATTGGTCACCGCTTGGGCGCCAGATGCGGCTGAGGCCCGTCTTCTTCGCTGGGCGTCGCCGGGTTGGCTGCCGCCGGGCCGCTGGGCAGTGTGCCGTCTTCGCCGTAGAACAGCGTGGAGTCTTCTCGAGTCAGCCGGGTGCCCAGCGTTTTGCACTGTAGCTCGACACGGATGCGATGGTTGCCGGCAGTGTTGGCCCGGGCCTTGATCTTGAACGAGGTTTCGGCTCCCGCCGCCAGCGAGCCAATCGGCTTGAACAGAACCGTGCCGGCGCCCATTTCGTACTTGCCGCCTTCGACGGTCGTCGGCTCGAAGCCGTCGGAAAAGTACGCCACCAACTCGATCTGCTCGGCGCTGTTGCTGCCGCGATTGCGGACCTGCACGTCGAACGTCGTCTCCTGGCCGACGGGGATCGGACCCGGCGTGTCGGTAACTTCCAGCACCAGGTCGGCCAGAGCCATCACCTGCGTGCTGACCAGGGCCGATTCCTTGAGATCGTCGGCACTGGCTGTGGCCTCGATGCGGTTGGAGCCTGTGCCCCGCATCAGGCACTTGAAGCTCACGCTGGTTTCGCTGCCGGCTGCGATTTCGTCCACTGGCCAGACGACCCGATTCTGGCCCGCTTCGACTTGTCCATTGCCGCTGGCCGAGGCCAGCGTCACCTCTGGCGGCACCGTGGCGACGATCGAGACGTTCTGGGCCGTGGCGTCGCCGGGGTTCTTGACACGGATTTCGTAAGCGGCCGGGGAGCCGGCGTAGTGCAGTTTCGGGCCGGTGATCGAGACTTGCAGGCCGGCGCGGCGGACGAGCACGTTCTGGATGGCCGAGGCTTTCAGGTCGCCGTCGGCGGCGGCATCGGCCTTGATCGAAATGTGGCCCGCCTGGCGGGCCGTCAATTCGATTTCCACCGTCTTGCTGCTTCCGGCCGGCAGCTTGCCCATGCGATGCGTGGCGGTCGTGCCTTCGTTGGGATTGATCGGCTCGAGTTGGATCGTCACGGCGTCGGCGTCGCCGGTGCCGGGATTGGAGATCGTCAATTTGTAAAGCTGGTGTTCGCCGTAGATCACGTCGGTCGGACCGCTGATCGCCATCTCCAGCTTCGGTTCATCGACTTCCACCGTGGCTTGCGAGGAACTGGGCGAGCAGGTCCAGCGCACGGCCAGGTCCAGCGGCTGGCTCTTGCGCGGAATAATTCGCAGCGACAACTCCTGCCGGCTATGGGCCGCCAGGCTGCTGACCCGCCATTGGTAGCCTTCGGCCGATTTCTCGGCGCTCGTGCCCGTGCTGCCGCTGCTGGCCTGGGCGCCGGCGACCTCGGCCCAGTCGGGCAGGCTGACATACACGACCACGTCGCTGGCCGCCACGTCGCCGACATTGCTCACGGTGACCGTGTAGGTGGCCGCTTTGCCGACCGTAATGCGCCGCGGGCCCGTGGTCTCGATGCTGATGTTCGGACTTTTGCGCGTGATCAGCACGCGGTCGGCGTCATCCGTCGGCAGAGCGGCCGGTTCACGACTACGTTCGGTCGGCAAAGGCCCGCCGAGCCGTTCGCTACGGGCCACGCGCGGCGTCGGCGTTTCGCGTAGCGGGCTGGGGCGCAGGCGGCCTTCGTCACTGGGAAGCGGGGCGATGGAATCGTCGACGCTCGGCTGCCGGTCGGCGACGGGCGCCAAGGCCGCGCCGCGCCGCGAGCTGGGGGCTGGCGCCAGGCTCCCCTGGGCCGGGCTGTCGTCGGCCGGGGCCAGTTCTTCGCTTGGCGTGGGCGGAGCATCGTCCGACGCAGGCGGTTGAGCGTCGAACAGCTTGTTGTTTTGAGCAACGCGCGCGGTCGGCGCATCGGAAGCCGGCGCATCGGCCGTCGGAGCGCTCCGCGGAGTCTTCGGTCGCATGGTGCCGTTGCTGGCCGAACCCATCCGGGCCCGCGACTTCGAGGTGGGCATCGGGCGCGGATTGCTAGGCGGCACATCGTAATCATCGGAGGCGCCAAACAGGTTCCGGCCGAAGTTGCCCAGACGCTGACCCAGCGTCGGCTGAGGTTGGTCGGAGTCCTGGGCGCCGGCCAGGCCGGCACATGCGGCCAACACACAAGCGGCCAGAAGCGTGAGGCGGATCATAAAGGCAGTCCTGTGGAAAAACGAGCCGCCGCGCGTCGCCGCGCTGCAAGCCCTGAATGGCAACGGGTGCATCGTGAGTATCGACCGGGCGGACTGTGCCGGTTTAACCGACTTTGCAAGTTGTGCCCAAGATTCCGTTGGAGGGCCGGAACATTCACCAGGATAAATCATCGCCCGGTAGCGGAAGAAAGTGAGAATTCCGCAGGCCGCTGGCAGATCTACCGGAAGTCGGAGGTCTCACGAGTCGGAAGTCTCACGAGTCGGAAGTCTCACGACTTCCGCTACGGCGCGCGGCTTATGCATGCAGTCGGCGGCAAATCGCGCGCACTAGCCCCGCCGGGTCAGCTCGCAGCTAGCTTCTTGCCAGGCTCGAGCGCCAACCTCGACGAAGCTAGCGGACAGGAAACCCAGAAAGCCGCCCACCACGGCCGAACTGGCGCCGCCGACGCCAATCGGCCCGGGCCCGAAGGCGTCCCAGTACACGGCCCACAGCGCGGCGGTGCCCGCCAGGCCGCCGATCAGCGCGCCCAAACCCACGCCGACCAGCATCAGCGGCCCAGGTCCTTGCTTCTGGCGCAACAGCGTGGTGCGCAGGTTCAACCGGATGCGGCCAGCGCCCG
>DATCFX010000019.1:0-1251 GCA_036509275.1 Pirellulales bacterium
CAAAAGGCCCAAAGGTGCCGTGCGGACCCCGGCGCGATCCGCTACAATTGACGGCGAGAATTGCCCGTCAACCCATTATGCCTTTGTGCCACCTTTGCCGAAACTGAAAGTCCACGATGTATCTCAAGATGGCCAAGCGCGTGTGGCGCGAGACCGATAAGCGGCTGGTGTGGAAGCTGGCCCTGAATATGGGCTATCGCGGCATCCGCTCGGTGCAGAAGTACAAGCAGCGGCTCAAGCGAGGCGAATTTTTTCCGCCGTTTCTCTACATCTCGATCATCAATAGCTGCAATCTCCGCTGCCAGGGCTGCTGGGTCGACGTGGCCGCCGAGCGGCAGGTGATCGACGTGGCCGCCATGCACAAGCTCATCGGCGAGGCCAAAGCAGTCGGCAACAGCTTCTTCGGCATCCTGGGGGGCGAACCCTTCATGCACCCCGGCCTGGTCGAAATCCTCGCCGGCCATCCCGAGTGCTACTTCCAGGTATTCACCAACGGCCAGTTCATCACCGACGAAGTGGCCGCCCAACTGCGAGCGATCGGCAACGTCACGCCGCTGGTGAGCATCGAGGGCACCGAGATCATCAGCGACCAGCGCCGCGGGCGCGCCGGCGTGCTCAGCAAGACGATGGCCGGCCTCGAGTGCTGCCTGCGCAACAAGCTGCTGACCGGCGTGGCCACGAGCCTGTGCCAGACCAATTTCGACGACTTGCTGACCGAGGCCTGGCTCGACCGGCTGATCGAGATGGGCGTGCTCTACTGCTGGTTTCACGTGTACCGCCCAGTGGGACCCGATGCGAAGCCCGAGCTGGCCCTCACCCCGGCCCAGCAACTCAAGGCCCGGCAGTTCGTCGTCGACATGCGAGCCCGCAAGCCGATCGGCATCATCGACGCGTACTACGACGGCGGCGGCCAAGCGCTCTGCCCGGCGGCCACGGGCATCAGCCATCACATCAGCCCGTGGGGCGACATCGAGCCTTGCCCAATCGTGCAGTTTGCCAAGGAATCGATTCACGACGGCCGCCCGCTGCGCGAGCAATTCGCGCAATCGGAGTTCCTCAGCGATTTTCGCCAGATGGCCGCCGGTGCCACGCGCGGCTGCATCGTGCTCGAGCGGCCGGACCTGGTGCGCGAGTTGGCCCTGCGCCACGGCGCGCGCGATACGACCGCGCGCAAGACCGCGCTCATCGAGCTGGAGGTCATGCAGCCGCGCGGCTCGCAATACCAGCCCGGCCACGAGATTCCCGAAAAGA
>DATCFX010000020.1:0-8101 GCA_036509275.1 Pirellulales bacterium
CGCGACGCTCACGGCCAATGGAATCGTCAGCGGATCCGGCGCCTTGAGCAGCGGCAACGGCGGCGGCACGGTGGTCCTGGGCGGCACGAACACGTACACCGGCGGCACCTTCATCAATAATTCCAGCCTGAGCGTGGCCACCGACGCCGGACTGGGCGCGGCCAACACCGACATCACGTTCAACGGCACCGGTTCGTTGATCTTCAACGGCGATCTGACGGAAACCCGGAACGTGATCCTCAACGCCAATGGCGGCATCAGCGTGACGGACGGCAATTTCGTGCTGGAAACCGGCGCCATCGTCGGCACGGGCGGTTTCACCATGGGCGGCGCTGGCACGCTCGTCATGAGCAACAGCCAGAACAGCTTTAGCGGTGACGTGACGCTGGCCGGCGGTCTGCTCGTGGCCCAGGCTCTGGGCGACCTGGGCACCGGCAGCGGCGGCACGATTTTCGACGGCGGCACGCTGCGCACCAACACCTACACGATGACCAACGCCATCGTCATGACCGGCGACGGCACCTTTGACGTCGGTGGCAACCAGGTCACGACCGTCAACAGCACGATCAGCGGCGCCGGGAACCTGACCAAAGTCGGCACCGGCACCCTGCTCTTGAATGGCGATAATTCCGGCTACTCGGGCACCACCACGCTGAACTTCGGCACCCTGACGGTCGAAGGCGGCGGGGCCACCAACACCAGCACCGCTTTGGGCACCGGCGGCGTCACCCTAGCTGGCGGCGTCATGAACCTGCTGGCCAACGGCGCCGGCAGCAATGGCACCGTGACCTACGGCAACGACGTCAACGTGACGGGCAATGCCACGATCAATGCCGGCTATGTTTCGGCGGGCACCGGCAACACGATGGCCCTGGGCAACCTGACGCTGGGCAACCAGGTGCTCACCGTCACCGGCGCCGACACCGACGGCATCAGCTTTACCGGTGCCACGCTCAACAGCCTGGCCAGCACGCTCAACGTGACCACCGCCGCAGCCACCGGCGGCACGCTGACCATTGCCGGCGCGGTCGTCGGCAGCGGCGCGCTGAATAAAACAGGCATCGGCACGGTGAACTTGAACGGCATCAACACCTACTCCGGCGGCACCAACGTGCTGGCGGGCATCGTGAACGTGGCCGCCGCCGGCTCATTGAGCACGGGGCCCGTCGTCGTGCAGCCGGGCGGGGTGCTGGGCGTCAACGACCCGAGCAATTTCACCGGCCCGTCGAGCATCGCGATCGAGTCCAGCACGACCGGCGGCTTCGGCGTCGTCACCATGAACACCGATTTCGCCATCGGGACGCAGGCCCTCAATGTCAGCCCCTGGGGCATGGCCTTGCAGTTGAATACTGCCTCGGTGGCCAGCAATCTGGATCTCAGCACGCTGACGGCCGCCGGCAGCGGGCCGGTGTTCCTGGGCGCCGCGCAAAACACGATCTTCAGCGGCGCGCTCTCGCCCGCGGCAGACAATGTCTATCGCTTGGGAGCCAATAGCGCGGCGGCCACGGTGTTGACGATCTCCAGTGGGTTGGCTGAAGGCAGCACTCCCGGCACGTCGGTCGTCGTCGGCTCGCCGCTGGCGAATCTCACGGGCACGTATGCCAACGGCACCGGCACGGTGACGTTGACCGCCGCCGGTACGTATACCGGCGATACGACCGTGAACAAGGGGAGTTCACTCAATGTTTCGGCCGCCAGCGGCAACAATCCGCTGGGCACCGGCGTGCTGAATCTTTATGGCGCGGCGACGGTGGGCACGGCGTGGACCGGGACCAGCCCGGAACTGGGGAATACGACCATCAACATCCTGGGCGGGGGCGCCAACCTGGCAGGCGGCAGCCTATCGCTCGACAACTCGCTGCTGACGGCCGCCAACAGCGACGTGCGGCTGGATCCGACCACGATTTTGAATCTGCAAGGCGGCACGTTTGCCTTCGGCGGTTCGAACACGGCCAGCGTCATCAGCAACCAGGATCTGGCTGCAATCAACTACCAGGGCGCCAACACGATCACGTTGACCAAGGGCACCGGCACCGGCGACCTCACGACACTGACGGACACAGCGCTAGCGCGCGTCGACAACGGTACGCTGGTTTTCAGTTCGGCCGGCGCCATCGGCGGTGCCACGCCGTCCATGCAGTTCACGTCGGGCAGCTTGAGCGCGCCGGCGTCGGGCTTTTTGCCGGCGAATATCCTGATCGCCGACCCAACCGTCAGCTTCGCCAACTACGACGCCAACGGCATCACCAATGCCACGCTCACCGCGGCGGCTACGGCCGCCGCACTGGATTCCGTCACCACGGCCCAGGTGGCCAACGTGACCGCGGCAATTACCCTGGCTGGTAATCCCAGCGTCTACGGGATGGTGGTCGGCAACGTCAAGCTGGCCACCAGCGGCAGCTTCACGACCATTACGTTGGGCACGGCATCAACCGACGGCACGGCCGGGCTGATCCTCAACAACACGGCGACCCAGACCGACAACGTCAACTTCACTTTTGGCAACGGGAGCAATCGCGAAGCGATCATCTACGCCGGTGCGGCGAGCACGATCAACACGATTCTCTCCGGAGTGATCAAGACCGGCGACCTGACCAAGACCGGGCCCGGCCAGTTGAGCCTGACCGGCGCCAACGCCGGCAAGATCACCGGCACGGTGACGATTGACCAGGGCACGTTAACCGTGGCCACGCCGGCCGAGTTGGGCGTGAATGTCGCCGTCTCGCCGGTCACGGCCCCCAACGTGCAGCTCAACGGCGGCACGTTGGATGTCTCAACCGGCGGCTCGAATAATTATCTGAGCAACGTGACGATCAATGGCGACGCCTCGATCAATACGGCCAACAACAGTCAGCCGCGTTTCGGCAACCTCTCGGTCAATGCCCGCGCCGGCGGCCTGACCGATCCGGTGATCTTGACGATCAATACCGGCGGCATCGTGTTTACCGGCGGGGCCACGCTCAACGGTAACCTGGCGATCAACGACACGGCGGCCACCAACGCCACGAACTTGTCGACCGTGATCGAGGGCAACATCACCGGCACCGGCGGCATCACCAAGTACGGCAACGGCGCCTTGCAGCTCAATCCCGGCGATGGCTCGACCAACAACACCTTTACCGGCGGCCTGGTGCTCGACGGCGGCACGACGACCACGACCGCGCGGCAGGGCACGCCGTTTGGCAACGGCCCGATCACGGTCAACCCCGGGGCCGACATTCGGCTGGCCGACCCCTCGAACGTGACGAACACCACGGGCTTTTCGGCCGCGACCGTGACGCTGGTCAGCGATCAGAACGGCCTGGCCCAACTGGGCCTGGCCTACGACGGGCTGCCGACCGCCTTCACCGTGCAATCGACCGGGCCGTTCACCGGCGTCCTGGGCATCGGCAACCCGAGCTTCAGCACCCCGCTGGACATGGGCGATTACGGCAACGGGCTGATGTTCCTGGGCTCCTCGCAGACCGGCGTGTTCCAGGGCGCCACGCTCACGGCTCCGGCGACGACCAACACGTATCTGTTGGGCGCCGGCGGCGGCTCGCTGACGATCAACAGCCCGTCGCTGGTGGACAACGGCGCCAATCCTGTCTCGCTCGAGGTCGGCGCGCTGAGCAACACGTACCAGGCCACCAGCGTGCTGCTGAACAACGGCAACGGCGTGCTGATTCTCAACAACGCCAACACGTTCACCGGCGGCACGACGCTCAACGGCAACGGCGTGGCCAATACGACCAATGCGATTCTGCAAATCGGCAACGACCAGGCCCTGGGCAGTGGCACGCTGACGTTCAACGGCGGCGTGCTCGAGCCGGATGCCACGGGCGAGGCCGTGCTGAACCAGCCGCGCACGCTGTCGAATAACATGCAGATGATCGGCGACGCGCTCTTCTTTACCGGCAACATGGCCAACGTCGACTTGAACCTGACCGGTAACCTGGCGCTGAGCACGGCCGCGGTGGGCGGCGACGTGAACCGCAACTTCACGCAGAGCAACGCGCAGGGCCTGGTCAATATCTCGGGCGTCATTTCCGACGGCGCCGGCACGGGCAACCAGATCACGAAGCTGGGCGCGGGCCCGTTGCTGCTGCTGGGCAATAACACGTACAGCGGCGCCACCAACATCAACGCCGGCGCCTTGGTCGTAACCAGCGACAGCAATCTGGGCACCAATCCCGCCGTCAATCTCGGCGGCGGCGTACTGGCCGTGTGGAGCGCGCCCGACGGCGTCATGACCACCAACAAGCAGTACAACCTGGTGGCGGGCACGACCGGCTTCGACGTGTCGCTGGGGCAGACCTTGTACGAAGGACCCGACGGCAGCATCAGCGGCACGGCCGCCTTGACCAAGACCGGGCTGGGCGCCTTGGTGCTCAACGGCGTGAACTCGTTCAATACGATGACCATCAGTGCCGGCGTGGTCAGCGTGAACAACCCGCTGAGCCTGGGCGACCAGAGTGCCAACGGCACGATCACGCTCAACGGCGGCAACTTGCAATTCATCAATAGCATGACCATCGCCCACGGGATCACATCGGGCAACAGCGGCGCGATCGGCGTGCTCAGCGGCGAGACGTTGACGATGACCGGCGTGCTGGCCTCGACCGGCAGCGGCACGGTCACCAAGTCGGGCGCGGGGACCTTGGTGCTGGATGCCGTCGACACCATCACGAACCTGGCCATCAGCGGCAACGGCACGATCGTAGCGGGCACCAATCAGCCGTTCGCCACCAACGCCAACCTGACGATCAACGGCGGCACGTTTCAGGTGTCCACTTTGGGCGGCGTGACCAACAGCGTCCTGGGCGGCACGCTGAATTACGCCGGCGGGGCTTACGTCAGCCTGGTCGACGCGCCGGGGGCCACGGCCCAGTACACGGTGAGCACCATCAACCGTAGTGGCGCGACCGGCCAGGGCACGTTGATTATCCAGCCGGCCAATGGCGACCTGGGCACCACCGAAAACCTCGTGGCGCAGACCGTGCTGGGGCTGAACACGGTCACGTCGCAGAGCACGCTGAACAACAACGGCATGGTGGCCGGCAGCATCTTGCAAGCCGCGGCCGACGGCACGGCCGACTTCGTGCAATACGGGACCCCGGCCCAAGGCTTCATTTCCACGACGGTGGCCCGGCTGCCGGATTTCAGCGCTAGCACGGCCAGTTCGATCGTGGATATCGCCGCCGGCAGCCCGGCGACGATTTCGGGCACGGCCGTGGCCTACGCGGTCCGCGCGGCCGACAACATCAGCGGCGGCACGTTGCAAATCGTCAGCGCCACGCAGGCCTTGGGCACGGCGGCCAGCATGTCGTGGGATGAAGGCGCGCTGCTGCTCAACGGCACGAACCAGGTGGTCAGTTCGAACCTGTTCTTCGGCAACGTGACGAACGATTACCTTTCCGCGCCTTATCCGCTGGCGGCCGCCGGCGTGGCGCCGCAGGTTGCCGGCGAAGGCATCGTGTACGTCGCCAACTCGGCCATCATCAGCGGCTCGATCGACTCCCACGGCTTCGTCAAGAACGGCAACGGCTCGTTGGTGCTGTCCGGCGCCAACCAGTTCGGCAGCAACTTTACCGTGCAAGACGGAACCGTGGCGTTCAGCAACGTGGCGGCCGGCCCGGTGGCCGGCTCGCTGGTGCTCAACGATTCGTCGACGCTGGACGTGAAGGGCGTGAGCGTGCCGCCGAATCTGGTCGCCGGACAAACCGGCGTGGTGGGCGCGTTTGTCGGCAATCTTACCGGGCTCAACGGCGTGATCACGAATTCCAGCATCACCAGTCCCGGGGCAGTGGTGGTGCTGGGTTCTGCAACGGGCGCGGCCGGCACGTTCTCCGGCAACATCCTGGATGGCCCCGACCAGCCCACGATCCTCGTGCGCGGCGGCGGCGGCACGCTGACCATCGGCACGACGAACGTCAACAACAGCGTGGCCGGCTACAACACCTATACCGGCGGCACGGTGATCAATTCCGGCACTCTGACCGTGCAAAACCCCTTCGGCCTGGGCGGCGCCGCACTGCTGGCCGGCGTGCCGGTGGCGCCTGGAACGCCCGGCTCGGTTCAAACCACTCCCGCCATGGTGACGCTCAACGGCGGCACGCTGGCGCTGAATATGAACGGCGACGAGTACGACAGTACGATCGTCGTCGGCGATCCCACGACCAACGGCATCAACGTGACCGTCACCTCCAACTCGACGATCAACGTCAACGGCGTCGTCGCCGGCCCGGGCGACAGCATTCAGATTGGCGATCTCACAGTGGGCAACAACATCCTCACCGTGAATGGCAGCAACACCTTCCGCCTGCTGGTGGCGGGCACCACGACCCTCACCGGCAATGCCGGCGTACTCAGCCCCGCCAGCGCCATTCCCTCGGGCGTGCTGGTCTTGGCCGGGCAAATCGTCGATGGCGGCAACGGCTACGACTTGAACAAGACCGGCGGCGGCGCAGTGGTGATTTCCGGCACGGACAACACCTATAGCGGCGGCACCAATGTGCTGGCCGGCACCTTGCAGGTGACCAGCAACGTGCCGGGCAGCACGGCGCTGGGCAGCGGCGACGTGGTGGTCGCGCCGGGGGCCGTGCTGCGGCTGGCCGGTGAAAACAGCTTGAACGGCATCTCCAGCCTGTACGTCACCTCGACGCAGACGGCCTTGGGCGTAGTGGGCCTGGACAACGCGGGCTTCGACCCGGCCTTGCAGATCACCAGCGCCGGCGGCCCGGGCGGCACGGCATCGATGAAGAGCGTCTATGGCGGCGCGGTGCAGATTTACACGCCGCAGTTCAACTCGGACATCAACATGGCCAACGTGGGCAACGGCTTGATGTCGTTGGGGGCCGGCGTGAATACCACGTTCACGGCCGGCACGATCACGGCCGGAGCGGATAACGTGTACCGCTTGGGGACCAATGTCTCGGCCGCGACCACGCTGACCTTGGCCGGGCCCGATCTGGAACTGACCGACAATGTGATCACGTCGGCCAGCAATTCGCTGATGATCGGCTCGCCGTTGACCAATCTGACCGGGGCGTCCGTAACCGACGGCACGGGCACGGTCGTGCTGGACGAGGCCAACAGCTACAGCGGCGGCACGACGATCAACAAGCTCAGCACGCTGACAATCCAGGTGGGCGGAGCGGCGGGTTCGCCGAACACGCCGCTGGGTTCCGGCGCCGTGGAAGTCTTCGGCACGTTGTCGGCCAGCGGCGTGTTTGGCTCGTTCTACACGGCCTCGGCCGGCACGAACACCAACGACGTCATTTTGCGGCCGGGCGGTACGCTGGTGCTCGACGACACGGTGCCCTTCACCGGCTCCGGCGGCAACGGCCGCTGGGGCGACGACGTCGGCCTGGCGCTCAACGGCGGCACCTTCCAGCTCAAGGGCGCCACAAACCTGGACACGAGCGAGACGATCGGCGCGCTGACGCTCAACCAGGGCGGCACGGTCAATCTCTCGCCCGGCGGCACCGGCACGATCACGCTCATCGCCGCGTCGCTGGAGCGCAACGCCGGCAGCACGCTGCAAATCACGACCGGTGCGGCCAATGAACTCGGCGCGGCGGCCGCTTCCGCCACCTTCATCGTCACCGGCGGAGTGACCAACACCAACAACATGGCGCCGGCGTACATCGTCGATCAAACCGACGCCACGTATGTCAAATACGTGGACAACACCACCGGCTTCGTGCCCTTGGGCACCGGCGCGGGCCAGCAGCCCTATAGCCTGACCATTGCCAGCGGCGCGATTACCGGCGGTGCGAACAACGGCACCGACACGGTGAACGCCACCGGCTCCGTCTCGGTGTCGAGCAGTTACAGCGCCTATGCCTTGCGCACGACGGGGGCGATCTCCGGCTCGGGCACGTTGACACTCACCAGTGGCGGCCTGCTGGCCGATGTCAACGGCACGATCTCGCCCAACCTCGTGTTCGGAACCAACGGCACGACCGGCTCGGTCGAGGCGCTGATCTACACGCAAGTTGCCAATACCACGCTGTCGGGCGTGCTGCACACGCAGCAGGGCCTGACCAAGTTCGGCCCGGGGAATCTGATTCTCAGCGGCAACAACGGCGCGCTGCCCGGCGCCACGGCGCCCTTCAGC
>DATCFX010000021.1:0-1274 GCA_036509275.1 Pirellulales bacterium
CTGGTCACGTTTTTCGCCAACGCAGCGGCCAGTTGTTCACCGCTGAGCGGCTTGTGCAGAAAACCGTCCATCCCTGCCGCGCGGGCACGAGCCTCGTCCTCGTTGCCCGCCCGTGCGGTCACCGCGATGATCGGCAGGTGCGATCCTGCCGGCTCGCGCTGGCGGATCAGCCGCGCGATCTGGAAGCCATCGACACCGGGCAGATCGAGATCCAGCAGCACGGCCTCGAAGCTCGCCTGTGCCAGCTCGGCCAACGCGGCCAGTCCATTGGTGACATGCACCACGCGGTGGCCCTCGCGTTCGAGCAAGCCGCGAATCACCGCGGCCACGATGGTGTCGTCTTCCACCAGCAACAGTCGGCAAGGCTCGGTCGCCGCGTCTGTCGACAGCAACGGCGGGGCCACCGCCGGCTCGGCCAGCGGCAGCCGCACACGGAATGTGCTGCCGTGCGCGAGGCGCGATTCCAGCTCGATGCTGCCGCCCATCATGTCGACCAGCTCGCGGCAGATCGCCAGGCCCAGGCCGCTGCCGGCGCGGCGTTGCGGACCTTCTTCCTGCTCGAAGCGCTGGAACAGGCGGCCCTGACTGGCCTCGGGAATCCCCGGGCCGGTATCGCTGACGCTGAACTGCAAACCATCGGCGGTGCGCTGCGCACGCAGGGTGACGCTGCCGTGCTCGGTGAATTTAAGCGCGTTGTTGGCCAGGTTCAACAGCACCTGCTTGATCCGCAGCGCATCCCCGATCACCACGACCGGCATGTCGTCGTCGACCTGCAGCACGAAGCGGATACCCTTCGCATGCGCCAGGCCCTGCTCCAGTTGTGCAACGTCCTCCAGCAACTGGCGTGGATCGAACGGCGCGGGCTCCAGCTCCAGCTTGCCGGCCTCGATGCGGGCCAGGTCCAGCGCGTCGTTGAGCAGCTTCAGCAGCATCCCGCCGGAGCGCTGCATGGCCTGAGTGTAGTCGTGCTGCAGCGGACTCAGCGGTGTGCTCAGCAGCAGCTCGGCCATACCCATCACGCCGGTCATCGGCGTGCGGATCTCGTGACTGAGCGTGGCCAGGAACTGCGTTTTCGCCGCGCTCGCCGCTTCGGCCATCTGGCGTTGCTGCTCGACCAACTGCATGTGATGCCGCTGGGCCAGGCGACGGCGCCAGCTATGCAGGATCAGGCCGACCATGGCAGCAAGCAGCAGCGCATAGATGACCCACGCCCACCAGCGGGTCCATGGCGGTGCCTGCACATGGATCCTGATCGGCAGGGCCAGCCTGATCCA
>DATCFX010000022.1:0-2607 GCA_036509275.1 Pirellulales bacterium
TACGCCCACGGCACGTTCGCCTTCCACGATTGGATTCGCGAGAGTCTCAACCGCAATCAGCCTTACGATCAGTTCGTGCGTTCCATCCTGGCCGCCAGCGGCGAGGTTTCGGACAACCCGGCCGTGGCCTGGTATCGCGAAGTGAAAGACGTGGAACAGGAAGTCGAAGACGCCGCGCAGCTGTTCCTGGGTTTGCGAATTCAATGCGCCCGCTGCCATCATCATCCGTTCGAGAAATGGAGCCAGCGCGACTACTACGGCTTTGCCGCTTTTTTCAGCCGCGTGAGCCGCAAAGCCACGGCCGACCCCGCGGAACTGCGTGTGTATCATCGCCGCGGCCAGGCCTCGAGCGTCAACCCCAAGAGCGGCGAAACGCTGCGACCGACCGGACTGGGCTCCGCGCCGCGCGAGCTCGCGCCCGAGCGCGACCCGCGGCAGGCCCTGGTGGACTGGATGGCCGAGCCGGGCAATCCCTTCTTCGCCCGCGCGCTGGTGAACCGTTACTGGAAGCACTTTTTCAGCCGCGGGATTGTCGAGCCGGAAGACGACATGCGCCTGACGAACCCCGCTTCCAATCCCGAATTGCTCGAGGGCTTGTCGCGGCACTTTGCCGCCAGCGGCTTCGACCTCAAGGACCTGATCCGCACGATTTGCCGCTCGACCACGTATCAACTCAGCTCGGAGCCGAACGCCTACAACGCCAGCGACAAGCAGAACTTTTCGCGATTTTATCCGCGTCGCCTGGCTGCCGAAGTGCTGCTGGATTCGTTGGACGCGGTCAGTGGTTCGCCGAGCAGTTTCGGCGGCCTGCCGGCCGGCACGCGCGCTATTCAATTGCCCGACAGCGGCGTGAACAGCTATTTCCTGACCGTTTTCGGCCGGCCGGAAGCGTCGAGCGCTTGCGAATGCGAGCGTTCGCAGGACGCCAACCTGGCGCAAAGCCTGCACCTGCTGAATTCGGCCGAAGTGCAGAGCAAGCTGACTTCCGGCACGAGCACCGCGGTCCGCCTGACAGGCGACAAGCGGCCGCTGGAGGAAAAGATCCGCGAATTGTATTTGTCTGTCTATTCCCGCCCGCCCGCCGCCGATGAACTCGCGCTGGCACGCGCCCATGTCCAGCGAGCCAAAGTTCCCCAGCAGGCTTACGAAGACATCGTCTGGGCGCTGGTCAACACCAAGGAATTCCTGTTCACTCACTAATTTGGCCACGCCGCTTGCGGCGAGCGCGCACCTGTCCGTAATTCCAGGCGCGCGTCGCCCCACCCATTTTTCCCACGCCATGACTCGAACTCGCAGCATCGCGCGCATTCTGCTGAGCCTTGCCGGCTGGACGTTGACCGCCCTGCCGGCTTTTGGCCAGTTTCCGACGGCGCAGCTCCTGTCGATCTTTCCAGCCGGTGGCCGACAGGGCACGCCGGTCGAAGTTGAAATCGCCGGCGCCGATTTGGAAGGTGTCGACCGCCTGGACTTTTCGCATCCCGGCATCAAAGCCGAGCCGAAGCGCGCGGCCCCGATCGTGAGTGGCTTGCAAGGCGAGGCGCTGCCGAACCGCTTCGTCGTCAGCGTGGGCGCCGACGTGCCGCCCGGCTTGTACGACGTCCGCGCCGTCGGCCGCTTTGGCATCTCCAACCCGCGCACGTTTGCCGTCGGCCGGCTGGCCGAACTGAATGAGGAAACCACCAACGCTAGCCTCGACAAGGCGATGAGCATCCCGCTGGAAACGGTCGTCAACGGACGCTCGGGATCCGGGGCGGTGGATTATTTTCGGTTCACGGCCCACAAGGGCCAGCGCGTGCTGGTCGAGCTTTGGGGACAGCGTCTCGATTCTCGCTTGGACGGCACGCTCTCGCTGGTCGATGCCGCGGGCCGCGAGTTGGGGCACAGCCGCGATTCCGTCGACCGCGATCCGCTGCTGGACGTCGAAATCTCCGCCGCCGGCCAGTACACCGTCGCCGTCTACGACATCACCTATCAAGGCGGCAACGACTACTTCTACCGCCTGGCAGTCCATACCGGGCCGTATGTCGATTTCGTCTTTCCGCCCTGCGGATCGCCGGGCAGCAAGACGCCGGCCACGGTATATGGCCGCAACCTGCCGGGCGGAACTGCGTCGACCGTTCGCATCGATGGCCGGCCGCTAGAGCAGATACCCACCACGATCGACTTTCCCGGCGGTCCGCGCATTGCCGAGCTCGATTTCGCTGGATACTTGCCGAGCCGCAGCGCATCGCTCGACGGCTTCTGCTATCGCTGGCCCACGCCCGCCGGCGCCGCGGGCAGTTGTGAACTGACCTATGCCTCCGCCCTGGTCGTGCTTGAACACGAGCCCAACGACAAGTCCGAGGCGGCCCAACGGCTCAAAATTCCCTGTGAGTTGGCCGGCTGGTTCGCGGGCGTCGACGACGCCGACTGGTTCGAGTTCGACGCGCGCTCCGGCCAGGTGTTTTGGTTCGAACTGAACTGCCAGCACCGCGGCCAGCCGAGCGATCCGTACCTGCTCGTTCAGCGCGTCACGCGCGACGCGCAGGGCAAACAGCAAGTCGCCGACGTGGGCGAAGTCGACGACGAGTCGACGGCCAACTCGCTGCCCGGGTTTCGCCTGGCATC
>DATCFX010000023.1:0-4922 GCA_036509275.1 Pirellulales bacterium
CGGCCGACGTGCCCGGCGCCGAACTGTTGGGCGAGCGGCAGCTCAAGTTCCTACGGCAGTGGGCCGGCGATTGGCGCAACGCTGAAATGAAGGCGGTCATTTCGCAAACGGTCTTCACGGCCATGGCCACCACCCACGGCGCCAATCGCGAGCGGCTGCGCGCCGATTACGATGCCAACGGCTGGCCGCAAACCGCCCGCAACCAGGCGCTCCGCGAAATCCGAAAAGCCTTCGCCGTCCATATTGCCGGCGATCAGCACCTGCCGGCCGTCGTCCACTACGGCATCGACGCCCATCGCGACGGCCCCGTGGCCTTCGCCGGCCCGGCCATCAATGTCGGCTATCCGCGCTGGTGGGAACCAGACAAGCCGGGCGAGAACCGCGCGCCCGGCGCTCCGGAAAACACCGGCGACTTTCTCGATCATTTCGGCAACCGGCTCACCGTGCTGGCCGTGGCCAACGGCGCCGTCGAGCCCCGCCCGGGCGTGCTCGAGCTGCTCGCCGACCGCGCCAGCGGGCTGGGCCTGGTCCGCTTCAACAAGCTGCTGCAGCAAATCACCTTCGAATGCTGGCCGCTATTGGCCGATCCGACGGTGGCCGGCCAGCAGTTTCCCGGTTGGCCGGTCTCGGTCAACGTGCTGGACAATTACGGCCGGCAAGCGGCGGCATTTTTGCCGGGCCTGGAGATTGGCGGCCTCGCGCGGCCGGTGGTGCAGATCGTGGACGAGCGCAGCGGCGAGATCGAGTACACCGTGCGCGTGAACCAGCCCTGGTTCGACCCCAAAGTATTTGCACCCGGCGAGTACACGATTCGCGTCATCGACCCCGAGGGCAACCGCCAGCGCGAGCTCCGCGGCATCACCGCCGGCCCCCGCGACAACCGCCGCCTCCGCATCGAATTCGGCTAAAAGCCAGACGTTCGTGTCAACAAGCGTTCCTGACAGTGGTGTTACATGCCCTGAATGCTTTTGACATGACGTTTTGCACGCAGCGCTACGTGCAGCCGATTCCCCGGCGCTGCTGCCACTGCTAGCGCCGCTGCTGCCGAATTGCCGCCGGTAGCTTTACCGCTCGCGGTGAGAAAGTGTAATCTGCTAGCGGGTTGGCCGCTGTCGGGACTCTTGAATGCGCCTGATCGATCTCGTTGTGCAAAACCTCTGGCAGCGCCGTGCGCGCTCGTTGCTGACTTGCCTGGGCATTGCGCTGGCTGTCGCCACGACATTGGCATTGGTCGGCTTTTCAAGCGGCTTGGAACGATCCACCGTCGAGGCCTACGAAGGCCGCGAAATTGACGTCATTATTGCCCGTTCGGGCGTTACGCAGCGGCTAACCAGCAGCTTGGACGAGCACATTGGTGAAATCGTTAGACAGATACAAGGCGTGCGCGCAGTGAACCCGAGCCAGACCGACATGGTTTCTTTTGGCGAGGGAAGCCTCGTGGGGGTTCCGGTTCACGGTTGGCCGGCTGCGGGCTTCGCGATGCAAACGCTTTCGATCGCCAGCGGCAGGCGATTGCAGCCCAAGGACCACGACTGCGTCATGCTGGGTCAAAGCCTGGCCGCGACGCTTAATAAGACGGTCGGGGACGAAATCGAAATCGAACTGCACAAGTTCCGCGTGGTCGGCATCTATGCTGGGCTCAACGTGTACGACAACATGACCGCCGTCACCTTGCTTCCCGACCTGCAGGCGCTGATGGATCGGCCCGGCCAGGTGACCGAGTTTCAGCTAACGCTCGACAAGCAAGTTGCCCGAGACAAGTACGCTGTCGACAACATACGCAAGCAGATCGAATCGCTGCACGACGAGCAGGGGCGGCGGCTCGGGCTGGCGGCCATGCCGGCCCGGCAGTTCGTGGAAGGCAGTACCGAAGCGGGCCTGGCTCGGGGAATGGCGTGGGGCACCTCGATCCTCGCGCTGCTGATTGGCTCGTTCGGGCTGCTGAACACGATGCTGATGTCAGTGCTCGAGCGCGTGCAGGAGATCGGTATTTTAAAAGCGCTCGGTTGGCGCACGATCGGAATCGCTAAAATGATCCTGCTCGAAGCACTCACGCTCAGCCTGCTAGGTGCGATCATCGGCGCCGCGGCTGGGATCGTCCTGATGCGCGTGTTAAGCACCACGAGCCTGCTCGGCGGCTTGCTCGAGCCGAATCTCTCGCCGACCACGATCGCAGCCGGAGTGGCAATGGCCCTGTGCATCGGCGCCTTGGGCGGTTTGTATCCAGCGATTCGCGCGGCGAAACTTTCAGTTGTCGAGGCGTTGCGTTATGAATAACGACTTGCCGGAAAATTCAAACCAGCCGCTGGTGCGCGTGGACCAAGTCACGCGCAAATACGCCGATGGCGGTGTTACGGCCCTGGCCAATGTCTCGCTTGAGATCCATCGCGGCGAGTACCTGGCCATCATGGGCCCAAGCGGGAGCGGCAAAAGCACGCTTTTGAACCTGCTGGGCGCGCTGGACGTGCCCACCGAAGGCGAGATTTACTTTGAGGGTCAGCCGCTGTCGAAATGCCGCGACCTGGCGCGAATCCGCGCCCAGAAGATCGGCTTCGTTTTCCAGTCGTTCCACCTGCTGCCCACGCTCACGGCACTGCAGAATATCCAAGTCCCGATGCTCGAAGGCCGGCTGAAACCGAAAGAACGGGCAGCGCGTGCCCGTGAGCTGTTGGAACTCGTTGGCCTTTCGCAGCGGGCAAGCCATCTTCCGGCGCAGCTCTCGGTGGGTCAGCGCCAGCGGGTTGCCATTGCCCGCGCACTGGCAAACGAACCAGTGCTGCTATTGGCCGACGAGCCGACGGGCAACCTGGATTCGCATTCAGGCGCGGAGGTGCTGAAACTGTTCGACTCGCTGCATCGTGAGGGCGGGGTCACGCTGGTGATGATCACGCACAGCCGAGAGCTGGCTCAACGCGCCCAACGCATCGTCTGGGTCCACGACGGCCAGCTTGTCACCGAGGAGGCCGCCACCGGATGTTCGAGCTGACGATGGTGCTCAAGAACGTGAGCCTGCGGCCCGCGCGCTCGTTGCTGACGGTCCTGGGACTGGCCGTCGCCGTCGGCGCCGTGGTGGCGCTTGTCGGCATTGCCACTCGATTCGAAGACTCGTTCCTCGACCTATATCGCCGCCGCGGCGGCGACTTGGTCATTCAGCGGGCTGGCGGGGCCGTGCAGCTCAGCAGCGGCATCGACGAAAGCCTGGGCCAGCGCATACGCCGCCTCCCCGGCGTGAACAAAGTTATCGGCTGCCTGATGGACATGATTTCGTTTGAGCAAGCTGACCTGTTCGCGGTTCTCGTCAATGGCTGGTCGCTGGATTGCCCGGTGCTCGACGAGGTGACGATCGTTTCCGGGCGGCGATTCCGCAAAGGCGACCGCAAGGTGGTGATGCTCGGCAAGACTCTGGCCGCCAACCTCGGCAAGCATGTCGGCGACGAGGTCGAGCTTTACTCCGAGCCGTTCAAGGTGATCGGCATCTTCGACAGCTTCAGCATCTTCGAAAGCGGCGCGGTGTTCGTTCAACTCGACGAGTTGCAGCAGCTCATGAACCGGCCGCACCACGTCACCGGCTATATTGTGGGCGTGGACAAGACGGCTGGAACCGATCGCGTCGTCGAGCTTCAGCGCCAGATCGCTTCGATGGATCCGCTGCTCGTTGTGCTCCCCTCGGCCGAGTTCGTGCGCAACATCGCACAAATTCGCGTCATTCGCACGATGGCCTGGATCACGTCTCTCATCGCGCTGGTGATCGGCACCGTGGGAATTTCGAACACGATGATCATGTCGATTCTGGAGCGCCGAGCAGAAATCGGCACCTTGCGGGCCATTGGCTGGCGCACGCTCCGCGTCGTCCGGCTCGTCTGCTCGGAATCGCTGGTGCTGTGCCTGTGCGGCGCCGCGCTGGGCAGTTTGCTGGGCGTGCTCGCCACCCGAGTGTTGGCCCACCTGCCGATGACTTCTGGACTGGTGGACGGGCAAATCGGCGCGGCTGTCATTGCCGAGGGCTTCGGCCTGGCGATTTTGACAGGCTGCCTGGGCGCTATGTATCCGGCCGTTTGGGTTTCGCGCTGGACGCCGCTGGAAGCCATGCGGCGGTAGATGTGCGCGGCTGCAACGGCGACGTCTCAGTTATGGGCCAGCGATGCGGCGGCGGAACTTGCGCACGCCGTCCTGGCAGATCAGCGGCAGCTTCGAGCGCAGCAGGTTCGCGCCTTCGAACCACGACCGCGGCTCCTCGAAGGCCATGTGATACTCGATGAACACGGCTCCGGACGGCTCGGCCAGTCGCGTGGCCTTGACGTATCCGCCGGCAGCACGATAGGGCTGCGGCTTCTCTGCTTCGAGCTTGTTCGCACTATCGCGCATGAGCTTCTCCCAGGTGTTGGGATATTGCGGATCGCCGTCGAGGCGTCGGTCCGGCATCAACGCCACGAGCACGGATTCTGAGCCGCGCGTTTGCTCGGCCAAAATCGCAAGGTTCAGCCGCACGCGGTCGAAGAGGACCAGTTTGCCGGCAAACAGCCGCTCATCGCTTGACAGCGTGAGATGCCGAGCCGCCAGCTCCTCGCTCGAGAAGGCACGCAGCCCGGGCGACGACGGTTCGGCACTGGAGCTCACTTCGGCTTCAAATTGCTGCTTCAGAAACTGCTCGTCGCCTATGCGGTCCAGGCTGCCATAGGCGACAAACCACAAGTCGACCTGATAAATTTTAAGAGTCTGGCTTGTGGCCGAATCGAGATTGCTGATCTTCAGCACCAGCGGCGCGACGACCGATCGCCGCACGAGTGCCTCCAGTGGATGGCTTGGCCCGGCAATCTGTTTGATAGCCAGTTGCTGGTCGGCTGCGGCCAATCCGTCGGCGAGTGTCGGAGGCGGCAACTTCACGTGGGCCCCCGAGCTTATTGGAATCCCCGTCGACGTCA
>DATCFX010000024.1:0-4654 GCA_036509275.1 Pirellulales bacterium
CCAGCGGGCATAAACACCCGCTTTGGGAAGGCCTTAATGCCGCCTATTGATTGGCGAACCAAACTTGAACGGCGCGTCGCGCTCGCCCCTGCTCCCCCTCCACGATCCGCTCATCGCCAGGTTCGTATTGAATCAGCAGCCTCGAGTCCGGCTGGATCGCGTCGTAAAGTTGCAGCGCGAAAAAATTCTCCGGCTCGCTTAGGGCCTCAACCAGCAGCGGGATAACATCTGGCCCCAGGGCGACCAGTTCGTCAAACCCTTCTCCCACCGCGCGCGCATGAGGATCGGAATTGATCGCAAGACTGCCCCGAAACCACGCTTCCCTCCAGAGATCGAATGCCTTGGCAAACCGCCGTTGAAACTCGGGCGGGATCGTTGCGACAATCGCCCGGAGAGCCTTGCGCTGGCCCGCCGAGAGGTATTTCTTCGTTGTGCTTTCTTTCATCAACTCACCAACCAATCCTGCCATGCTCGCGGGACTTTGGGACGCCTTGCGGTAAAACGCCAATACGCGCCCGTAAGTGCTGCTTGTTAACTCTTGCAAACCGTGCTGAATGCGGAGATGGGCGCCGCATTTCGATTCCCATCGTGGACCATGTCGCGCGCCAGAAACACAACCGTGGGTCATAGCCGCCGTGGACCGTCCCCACGCGGCGATCGGGCCATCACCGGCACGCACGAATCCTAGGCCGGCATAAAACGCGTCGAACTGCGAGAGCGTGTTTCCCGGCCAAATCCATCGATTGGTGATCCCGACCGTCCAGGCAATACAATTGTACAGCGGCGAAATCTCGTCAGTCACCACGGCATGCGCCACGTTAAGTCTGGGAAACCACCGCTGATACTGGATGCACTCCGCCGCGGTCAAGTGTCTCGGTAATGGCACGGTCTGGTTTCCTCGCGTCGCAATGGTTTGATCCCAGCCGACGTCAAACACCATATTGTTGCGAATTCGGCCGTTCCACAACTCGTTTCTGGAGCGAGGGCAAGTGTTTTATCCGCGGATTCCGTCGAAAAGGCGTCATCGTTACCATCTTCGCTACGTTGCTCGCACCGTCCTGCCGCAGGGGGGGTATGGGTGCTCGTTGACGCAATGGCCGACGAGTTCTACCATCATGATAGAGACACCGGCTTCGGTGCCCCACATAGTCGGAAAAAACCCCACGCCACCACAGATTCAAGGAAAGGGGGACGTCTCAATGCCGCTGTTCGAAATTGAAACTGAGTCGCATATCATTATCACCTGGGCCCAGGACCAGGACGCCGCCGGCGACGTTGTCCAGGATGCCTATCCCCACGAAAAAATCGTCCGCCTCACCAAGCGTCCGCGCGACACTTGGGTGATTTCCAAGGGTGCCCTGGGCATCGCCGGCAAGAAGATCGACCCCTGCCACACCGCCCGCGACTGCCTGTCCAAGGCCTCGGGCGACAAGCTGCACGCCATTCGCCTCTACATGCACGAAACCGGCAGCGACCTGGAACGCGCCCGCAAAGTGATCGAATCCAACATGGTCATGGGCTGGTAGCTGCGCCACGTCCCATTAGGATCGACCGAAAAATAACTTCTCCGCAGCTCCTCTCCCGTTGCGGGAGAGGGCAGGGTGAGGGGCCGGGAAAAACCGAAGTTATTTTTCGGGCGATCCTTAGCCCCCGGCGACTCGCCGGGGGCTAAAACGTCGCCACTATCGCGGCGGCAACTCTTCTACTCGCAGCTTGCGGAACGACAGATCCGTCGTCGGATCGTGGCCCTGGATGATGAGCGTGCCGGGGGCCGTGCGCAGGCCTTTGCGGGGATTGTCCTGCGGCGGCCGGGTATCGGTCCAATCGGTCACCTGGTAGCCATCGACCCAACTGGCCATGTGATTGTCCGTGACGACCAACGTCATCGCCACCCAGCGAAAGTCGTCGCCCAGCACCTTGCGGGCCGGCTGGCGGCGATAGATGGCCCCAGTGCCAAAGTCGACCGGTTTCGTGCGGTCGCCGTCCTTGAAGCCGTTTTGCACCTGCAACTCGTAGCCGTTCTGAAACTCGCCCGGAATGCTGCGGAAGAACACGCCCGAGTTGAGCTGCTTGCCGTTGGAATAAACCTCGAGTTGCAGCACGAAGTCGCCGTATCGGCCTTCGCTCTCCAGTTGGCCCCGGCCGTTCTTCACGTTCAACTCGCCGGCCGGCGTGACGGAATACACGCTCTTCTGCTCGGTAAACGGCTTCCAGCCGGCCAGGTCGCGGCCGTTGAAGATCGACTTCAGACCCAGCGGCTTGAGCTTCACGTTGCGAAACTCGATCGGCCCGAAGCGGTATTGCAGACCAATCCGGCCGCGGCCTACCGGCTGCGGATCCGTATAGTCGAGCACCGTCCGGCCATCCAGCTTGACGACAAAGTGCCCGCCCACGGCCGTCACTTCGTAGCTTTGCCAACCCTCGGCCGGTCGGTACTCGCCGCGCTTGCGGAACGCAAAGCTGCCGGTGGGCCAGGGGCTCCAGCCCGGATCCACCGTTCCGCCGGTAGCCGACTCCGGCGGTGGGCTGGCGATATTGAGTTCATAGCAGTCCTTGGCCGGGTTGCCCGGCTTGAGCGGCGTCCGGAGAAAGATGCCGCTGTTGTTCGCCTGGCCGGATGTTTGGGGACAGCGGAAATCGATTTTCAGCACGTAATCGGCAAAGTCGCTGGTCGTACACAGCAGCCCCGGCTTGCCGTCGCTGGCCGCCAGCACGCCGTCCTGGGCCTTCCAGTTCGCATCGCTGCCGGCCTCCCAGCCAAACGTCGTCTGGCCGTCGAACAGCAGGAGCCAGCCGTCGCTGATTTCCTCCGGCGAAAGCGCATTGTCCGCGGCCAGCGCCGGAAGGGGCAGGCAAGCGAGCAGCAGAACAGCGATCAATCCGGCGCGGCGCGGCAAAGCGGACATGGGGACCAACTCCAACAGGTGAAACGATTCTCTTGAGCCCCGGCCCCCACGATTATGCTTGCCCGATTCGCCGGTTGCCATGAGGCGTCATGAAAAATTGGCCCAACTACCAGGCAAGGGTAGAAGAAGTGAAACCACAACGACACACAGGCCACAAAGAAAAGAGCTTCGTGCCCTCCGTGTCTTTGTGGTGAGTCCTTTTTCCTGTGCGGATCCCCCGAGCTACGGGGCGGCCTGTTCCCAAAAGTCCGACGATAGCCACGGCCGGCCGTAGGCGGGCTCGTTTGATTCGCGGGCCGATGGATCGAGTGCGGCCCAAGCTGCGATCGATGGGTGATGAGCGAGCCGCGGTGCCAGCCGCTCGAGCCATTCGCGACGCACTCCCTGCACCAGGCGCGTGCCGGACCAGTCCAAACTGTCGTACACCTCGTCAGCCAGGATCTCGCGGCTGGCGAGCCAGCCAAAACGCCCCAGTCCTCGCGCCCCTCGACGGTTGGCCACTCCGCTGTCGACCATCTGCAGGCAAGGCTC
This sequence comes from Pirellulales bacterium, assembly GCA_036509275.1. Lineage (GTDB taxonomy): Bacteria > Planctomycetota > Planctomycetia > Pirellulales > PNKZ01 > DATATB01. The sequence continues at coordinate 3,438 of DATCFX010000024.1, forward strand.
CGGAATGAAGATCCCCGACGCGGGCAATGCCATCTGCCGCTGGCCTGTCCACAGGCACATGCCGCGCGAAAGCAGCCGGCACTCGACCGGGGCTGTGTGCGCTTGGTCGGCTGGATCTCGCCACATGGGCAGGCCATCGGCAGCAGCAACAATCTTGAACGGCTGAGCGGCCGTGACTGCCTGCGAGGCGATTTCGCGCCCGGCGACGATCACCACAACCGTCAGGTCGTCGCCTGAGCCGGCAACCAGGCCCGCGACGTGAATTTGCCGTATTTCCACCGGCTCGACGTAGAGGGCCAACGACGCGATCGACGCCGCCGAGCAGACTTCCAGCCGCACTTCGCCGATCGGCCCGCCGCTGGCGTATCGCCGACCGGGCCGCAAACACGCCGCTTGATCTTTGACGGCGGGCGGGCAAGCCACGTCGAGCCACAGTTCGTTGTGCTTCGCAAGCTGCGGCGTGATCTCAAACCGGGCCGGCAGGGCATAGCCGTCGATCGTGCCCAAGGGCTGGCCGTTGAGCGTCGCGTCGCCATGGGCGTCGACGCCGTCGATCGCCAGCCAGACGCGTTCGTGCGGTTCCAACTGGCTGGGCCAATTGAACGTGCGGCGGTAGCGCACCCGGCCGCGAAAAAAGCGGCCCAGCGTATCAGACCAGTCGCCCGGCACCCGCATCACCCCGCTCAGCGCCTCCGGCTGAGTACCAGGCGGCGATTGATCGACGAGCACCTCGTAGCCCCACAGTCCTCGCAGGCGAATCGTATGGGGATATTCCATCGGCGCTGGCCGGGCGTTCAGCCTTCGGACGCTCCTTTGGCGGACTCCGACTCAGGCGCCGGCCCTTTGTGCGGGATGAGCGAAGCCAGGATGGCAATGGCCAGCAGCCCCAGCACCACGATCAGCGAAATCCATGCTGGGATGTGTACGCCAACGGACGGCAGCAACATTTTGACGCCGACGAAGATCAGGATTGCGCTCAGGCCGTACTTGAGATAATGGAACAGGTCCATGAAGCCGGCCAGCAGGAAATACAACGCCCGCAGGCCAAGGATGGCAAAGATATTCGACGTATAGACGATGAACGGCTCTTCGGTGATGCCGAAGATGGCCGGCACGCTGTCGATGGCAAAGGCCACGTCCGTGCTCTCGACCACCAGCAGCACGAGAAACAACGTGGTAATCACCCGCCGGCCGTTTTCGACCACCAGGAACCGCTC
>DATCFX010000025.1:0-9137 GCA_036509275.1 Pirellulales bacterium
GCTATGGAAAACGGCAAAGCAGAAACCGCGTGAGTTCAACGCCCAGCATTTTCCACCTACTTTCGAGACGCCCACACATGCCGCCGTGTGGGCAGCCTATTTCATTGCGAAGCGATCCTGCCGTAACTATGATAGGCTTCCTTCGTCATTTCGCTTTACCCATCCAGAGTCGGTCTCAAGACACCCACCTTCTAAGTCGGGCAACGTCTCGTATCGCTCCTTGGTTCACGGCGTTACGAGCTTCTGAAAGCAATCCGCCGCAAAAATTCACGACGCAGCGGATTCCAAGAGCAACCCACGAGAAATACGGATGTCATTCCGCGCGGACAGGTCGTTGCCAACCAGGTTACTGTTCGCGCTGGGGCTGTGTGCCACGATCTTGCTCTGGCGACCGACGCTGGTCATGGCGCAGCGCGGCTTCGGCGGCGCTTCGGTGGGCGGCGTCAAGATCGATGCCGAAGGCCTGCTCAAAAGTTCCACGCCGGCCGAAGTCAACGTGTTGGAGCAGTTGCGCCAGGAGTCGCTGGAACCCATTGCCGGCGACTTGAAGCGCCCGGCGGAATTGCGCAAGGTTTCGCTCCGGCGGTTGGAAACCGAATTGGCGGCGCGTGACAGGGCCGACCGGCCGCTCGACGACGCCATGCGATATCTGGCCGGATTGCAGCGCATTCGCTACGTGTTCGTCTATCCCGACGAGCACGATATCGTTGTGGCCGGCTACGCCGAGCCTTGGAAAATCGACGCTCACGGCAACACGGTGGGCGCTTCCACGGGCCGGGCAGTCATGCTGCTGGACGACCTGATCGTGGCGCTGCGCACCGTACGCGCCGGCGAAGGCGAGATCAGTTGCTCGATCGATCCGACGCCCGATGGGCTGGTTCGGCTCCGGCAATATGCCGCACAGGAAGGGGCCTTCACCGATCCACAACGCGATGCGCACACCATCGAACAACTGCTGGGACCGCAAACGATTTCGATCAGCGGCGTGGCACCTACGACCCATTTTGCTCGCGTGATGGTCGCGGCCGATTACCGAATGAAGCGCTTGGGAATGAAGCTGGATCCACCACCTATTGCCGGGCTGCCCAGCTACGTGGACATGATGCGCACCAATACGCGCGGCATGCAGAGCGTGACCCCGCGCTGGTGGATGGTGCCCGACTACGATCCGCTGCTCGTCGACGGCCAGGGCCTGGCCTGGGAAATCGGCCGGGCCAGCGTCAAAACGCTCACCGAGGAAACCGTCTTCGGCGAACAGGGTTCGAAGACCCGGAGCCGCAAACTGAACCCCGCGGCCCAAGGTTGGGCCCGCAATTTTACGAACAAATTCGACGATCTGGCGCTCAAGGACACGATCTTCGGCCAGTTGCGAAACTGCATGGACATGGCCGTGCTGGCCGCTTTAATTGTGAAGCAGGATCTGAGCGGCACAGCCGACTATCAGTTGCCGTTGTGGCTGGACGACGTCAATTTGCCGGCCGCCGAAATGATCGTTCCACGCACCACCGACACCCAAGTCAGCTACACCAGGCGAGCCAACAATTGGATTGTCACGGCATCGGGCGGGGTGCAGTTGGCACTCGAGCAGCTCGTCAGCCGAACGCAGCAAAGCGCCAAAGTCGGCCTCGTGCGTGAGCAAGCGAAGGCCGCCGCCGACGTCCAGTCTTGGTGGTGGGACTAACTAAGGATCGACCGAAAAATAACTTCTCCGCGGCCCCTCTCCCCTTGCGGGAGAGGGCAGGGTGCGGGGCCGGGAAATACGGAAGCTATTTTTCGGGCGATCCTAACCACTTCCATTGCCGAGAACCAGCAACGCGTCTCCGTTCTCGCCGGGCGCGGTGCAACGCGGGCGAGAGCTGTTGCGCGTTAGGGTCAGGTACAACAAGTTGCACGTTAATGGCCTGGCAGGGATTGGCACGGAAACCACGTCACGAGGTTGGAAGTGAAAGACGAGCTCTGATCCTGGAACTGGCTGCCGGTGCAAGCATCGCCGATGCTGCCCGGCGGGCGGCCCTCAGTGAGCGAACCGTGTGGCGCCGGCAGCCCGCGCCGATTCTGCGATCCCAAACGCCGTAACCCCTTAGCGCTGTGGCATTTTCCTGGCTTTCGGTCATGTCGCGCGGTAGGATTTGAGCGGCGGAAGGGACTCTCCAGACAGGACGCGCGGCTGGTCAAAATAGCCCCAATTGGCTAATTTGAGCCGCTTCGCATGGTCGATACCGGCGGCTGGAATGCCGAATTTCGACGCTTCGGGGAGATGACCGAATGGCCAGCCTAATTCCTGCTGAGCTGGAAAATCTCAGTGCAGACGAGCGCGCCCGCCGAGTTAGCGAGTTTGTTGCCAAGCGGCACGACCCGCCGAACGGCGAGATTGCGGCACTTGAAACCGAACTGGCCGAGCTTGAAAAAAGCTACGATATGCCGTCGGACACCATGCGGAGCGAGTATGCCGCCGGCCGTGTGCGCGAGAACGCAGACATTTGCCGCTGGCTGATGCTTCTTCGCGTGAGGGATTCCCTTGTCACACGGGGCCGGTCGGCCAGCTAAGCACGGGCCGTGCCCGTTCGACCACTATCTTGAGACCCACAACACCGTGATGGGTCACTACGCGGATAGTGGGTTTATCGATCGGGATACAATCCGTCTCGATCCGGCTGGCGATTTCATCCTTGTTCAAGGGGAAATTGCCTGCCGGGGTTGCATCGTCATCGGTGTAACCAAGACGCTTGAATATCTCGGCCCCGACGACAACCGGGTTCAAACGACGCACTACGCGTATAACGTGTCCGTTCGGGGCACTACCAACGTCTTGCGCTACGACAACGAGCACCCCGGCCCGATGCCCGGCCATCACGACGCACACCATAAGCACGTTTTCGTTTGGAAAGCCGGAGATGAAGAGGATGTTGAGGGGTCGCCGTTTTGGATCGGTGCCGACGGCTGGCCGACACTGGGGGAAGTAATCCACGAAGCCCGTATCTGGCACGCGGCGAACTATCATCGGCTGCCCGATCCGGAAGGGTTTGCGGCTGTACTTCACACAGTCATGCGTCGGTAGATGCTAGGTTTCCCGCTGCACCGTGCCTTGCTTCCCGCTACGGCCGGCAAGATACTTGGCTGTTCCATAAGCCGCAGCCTTGGCCGACGCACCGATGACCCCGCAAGAATTCATCGCCAAGTGGCAACGCGTCCAGCTTTCGGAGCGCAGCGCCTGCCAGCAGCATTTTCTCGACCTGTGCGACCTACTCGGCCAGCCGAAGCCGGCGGCCGAAGACCCCGACGGCGCCTGGTACACGTTCGAGCGCGGCGTGACGAAGACCGAGGGGGGCCGCGGTTGGGCCGATGTTTGGCTCCGCGGGCACTTCGGCTGGGAATACAAGGGCAAGCACAAAGACTTGACCGCGGCCTATAAGCAACTGTTGCTCTATCGCGAAGACCTGGAAAACCCGCCGCTGCTGGTGGTTTGCGACCTGGACCGCTTCGAGATTCATACGAATTTCACTGGCACTGCGAAAAGGGTGTACGCGTTCGCGCTGGCCGAGCTGGCCCAGCCGGCAAATCTCGACGTGCTGCGGAAGCTGTTCAGCGAGCCGCAAGCGCTGCGGCCCGGCGAAACGACGGCGGCCATTACCGAAGATGCGGCCAAACGGTTCGCGACGATTGCCGATGGCATGCGCAGCCGCGGAGTGGACGCCCACGCGGCCGCCCATTTCGTCATGAAGCTGGTCTTCTGCATGTTCGGCGAAGATATCAACCTGCTGCCCGAAAAGGTTTTCAAGTCGACGCTGGCCGGCGCCAAGCGCGACCCGGGCCGGCTGGCCCAGCGGCTCAAATCGCTGTTCGCGGCAATGGCCACGGGCGGCGACTATGGCCCGGTGACGATTCCCTGGTTCAATGGCGGCCTGTTCAACGACGATGACGAAGTTTTCGAGCTGACCCCCGCGGAAATTGACGACCTGGTCGCAGTCAACGACCGCGATTGGTCGAGCGTCGAGCCGTCCATCTTCGGCACGCTGTTCGAGCGCTCCCTGGACCCGGCCAAGCGCTCGCAAATCGGCGCCCATTACACCAGCCGCGAAGACATTCTGACATTGCTGGAGCCGGTAGTCATGGCCCCGCTGCGCCGCGAGTGGGCCGAAGTGCGGGCCAAGTGCGACGCGCTGTGGGAAAAGATCAAAACGGCCGTCCGGCGGGACACGAAAACCGGAAAGCAGCGCGTCGACTCGAAAGAGCGCAAAGCCCACGACAAGCTGCTCCGCGATTTTGTCGAGCGGTTGGCCGAAGTGACGATTCTCGACCCGGCCTGCGGCTCGGGCAATTTTCTATACGTGGCCATCAACCTGCTGCTCGACCTGGAAAAAGAGGCGATTGCCTACGCGGCCACGCACGGCACCGCGCAACTGCCGCACGTCCGGCCGACGCAACTGGCCGGGCTCGAAATCAACCCTTACGCCCAGCAGTTAGCCCAAGTCGTTATTTGGATCGGCTATTTGCAGTGGATGTACCAGAACGGATTCAACGCGCCACGCGACCCGATTCTTGAACCCATCGAAAGCATCCAGCTTACCGATGCGATACTCGACCTGTCCGACCCCGACAACCCGAAAGAGCCCGACTGGCCCGCCGCGAATTTCATCATCGGCAATCCGCCATTCTTGGGCGGCAAGATGCTACGGTCGAACCTTGGCGACGCTTACGTCGATGGGATGTTCGCGCTGTGGGATGAACGCGTACCACGCGAAGCCGACTTATGCTGCTATTGGTTCGAGAAGGCCCGGCAAATGCTCGAACGCAAGCGCGTCGAAAGGGCTGGGCTTTTAGCCACGCAAGGAATTCGCGGTGGCGCCAACCGTAAGGTGCTGGAGCGAATCAAAGCCACCGGCGACATCTATTTCGCCGAAAGCGATCGCGATTGGATTCTCGACGGCGCCAACGTTCACGTCTCGATGGTTGGTTTCGATGATGGAACAGAGCAAACTCGGATACTCGACGGCCGGCCGGTTGCGACAGTCAACGCGAATCTCACTGCCACCGCGGACGCCGGCTCGGCGAAGCGACTCCGCTCGAATCTCTCCGTTTCATTCATGGGCGACACTAAAGGCGGCGGCTTTGACATCGACGAACAGACCGCGACCGCATTGTTGCAAGCCCCGAACCCTCACGGCCGGCCCAACTCAGACGTGGTTGTGCCGTGGGTGAACGGCCTGGACATAACTAGGCGCCCACGCGGAATGTGGATTGTGGACTTTGGAACTGACGCTACGGAATCGGAAGCCGCACTGTACGAGGCACCGTTTGCCCTCGTTCGTCAGCGTGTACTCCCGGACCGTCAAAAGAACAAGCGGCAATCCTACCGCGACAAGTGGTGGCTGCACGTTGAGTCGCGGCCGGCAATGCGCCGAGCGCTGTTCTCGCTGGAAAGGTTCGTTGCGACTATCAGCGTCGGCAAGCATCGCGTGTTCGCCTGGATGGCCCGTCCAACGCTGCCGGACCACCAGCTCTTTGTGTTCGGTGGACCGACCAACTCGTTCTTTGGTGTGTTGCATTCGAGGCCACATGAAGTGTGGGCGCGCGCGCAAGGAACTCAGGTCCGCGAACGCGAAAGCGGCTTTCGGTACACGGCAACGACGTGCTTTGATACGTTTCCATTTCCCGGCCCAATCCAGGTAGCCGGGAAATCAATTGCCGGCGCCGCGCGCGAACTGGACGAGTTGCGGAACAACTGGCTCAATCCGCCGGAGTGGACGCGCGAAGAGGTCCTGGAATTCCCGGGCTCGGTCGATGGCCCGTGGGCGCGGTATGTCCAGCAGCCGAACGGGCAGGGCATCGGCACGGTTCGCTACCCGCGGCTGGTGCCCAAGGATGCCGACGCGGCAAAGAAGCTCGCCAAGCGGACGCTGACGAACCTTTACAACGAGCGGCCGACCTGGCTCGACTTCGCCCATAAAAAGCTGGATGCGGCGGTGTTCGACGCCTACGGCTGGCCGGCCGACCTGTCGGACGATGACCTGCTCGCCCGCCTGCTGGCCCTCAATCTCCAGCGCGCCGCGGCGGAAGCCGGCCCGCCCGCGGCACGCTAGCCATTGGGCCGCGCGATTGTGCATGGCTGGAGCGGCTGCACGACTGGCCGCAAATCAGCGGAGCGAAGCCACTGCGCGGCGACCTGGCCGGCCACTATCGGATGCGAACGGGCGACTACCGCGTTCAATTCCGGGCCGCGGCGGACAAGGTGACGGTGGAAAAGATCGGACACCGCGACGGGTTTTATGAGTGTTGAAAACATGGCGACGCAACAAACGATCCTGGTGGACGGCAAGCCCTACGTGCTTTTGCCGCGCGAGGAATACGAGCGGCTGACGACGTTGGCCAAGGTAGCCGAGCTGCCGCCGCTGCCGGAGCCCGATGCCGACGGCAATTATCCGGCCGTGGAATACGCCCGCGCATCCCTGGCGCGCGACATCATCCGCGACCGCGTGGCCCTGGGCTGGAGCCAACGCGAATTGGCGTCGCAATCCGGCGTGCGGGTCGAAACGCTGTGCCGGCTGGAAACGGGCAAAGTCACGCCATCGTTGGCCACGGTCAAGAAAATCGACCTGGCGCTAAAGCATGCCGGCAAGCAGCAGCGAGCCGGCAAGCCGAACACCAAGCGGACCAGCAAACGGAGAAAATGACACGGCCAGTATCAGCCACGAAAAAGACGGAACGCGGCGGCTGGTGTTCACCCCGGTCGACGGCCAGCATCGCAAGACAATGCGCTTGGGCCGAATGGCTCCGCGCGATGCCCAGCGCATGCGGGATAAGGTGACGCGGCTGGAAGGGCTGGCCAAACACGGCGAATCGCTTGACGCCGAACTGACCGCGTGGGCGAACAAGCTGCCCGACACGACGCATGCGAAGCTGGTGGCTGTTTGGCGCCGACCGCCGGCCGAACGATTTGACGCCGGGCGACGGCGACCGTTTCCGATCGTATCTGCTGGGCAAGGGGCTGGCCGACAATACGACGCGCCGGCTCTGCGGCCGGGCCACGCAATTGTTCAAGGCGGCTTGCCGGCGGGGGCTCGCCCACGATCAATCCATTCGCCGAAGTCGTGTCGGCAGTGAAGCGCAACGAAAGCCGTTTCTTCTACCTGAGCCGCGAGGCGGCGGAAAAAGTTTTGGAAGCCTGCCCCGATGCCCAATGGCGGCTGCTGTTCGCGCGCTCGCGCTTCGGTGCTCTACGCTGCCCCAGCGAGCATTTGAGCCGGCGATGGGGCGACGTGGATTGGGCGAACAACCGCATTCGCGTCCCGAGCCCCAAGGCTGAGCATCACGAAGGCCGGGCATCGCGTTGGATTCCGCTGTTTCCCGAGCTACGGCCGCACCTGGAAGCCGTATTCGAGGCGGCCGAGCCGGGCACGGAGTACGTCATCACGCGCTACCGCTCGGCCAACGCCAACCTGCGAACGCAGTTTGAGCGGATCATCCGCCGGGCCGGCTTGGAGCCGATCACCCAAGCTCTTCCAGAACCTTCGGAGCACGCGAGAAACCGAGCTGGCCGAAGATTATCCGATCCATGTCGTCTGCGCGTGGGTGGGCAACACGCAGGCCGTGGCGACCAAGCACTACCTGCAAGTGACCGATGAGCATTTCGAGCGAGCGGCCCAAGCCGATGGGCGCGCACAAAAACGCGCACAGCACGGCGCAGAATCGGGTCGCAGCGAATCGAAAGCGCCCGATGAGGCGCAAAAGAAAAGCCCGGCTTTTCCGGGAATTGCCGTAAGTTGCGACGGAGTGATGACTTACGAAGCTCCCCGACAAGGACTCGAACCTTGGACCTAGCGGTTAACAGCCGCTCGCTCTACCAACTGAGCTATCGGGGAATGTAAGTTCACTATCGTAACGAGGCCGAATTGGGCTGACAAGATCGGGAACTGCGCAAATCGGCCGGTTGGGTGGCGGCCGCGACGCGCGGGAAGGTGCTGGACCCACCGGCCGCGGGTGCGTCGTGCCGGTAGCCGTGAGACTTCTGATGAAGCCGGTTCGCGGGTGCTCGGAATTCTCACCAATTCCGCTACCGGGGTGAATGGGCCGCGGGGCCGTTTAGGCGGCGAGGTGCCGCGCGGCGACGTCGCCGCCCAGCGTCGAGAGCCGGCCCAGGGCGAAGCCGCCAGCAGCTAAGGTCTCGGCCAGCAGCGGCGAGGTAAGCAAGGCCAGCTCGGCGGGGCGGTGACGTTCGAGCGGGTCGGCCCAGCCGGCAATGTGGCAGGGATGGTCCGCGGGACGGCGGCCGGGATGCCAGGCAATCTCGGCGACGCGGCAACCGGCGGCCGATTGCAAAAAACTGCCGAGCACCACCTGGTCGATGCACCCGGCGTGCGCCGTGCCGAAGAAGCCATCGGGAAATGACACGCCGGCGGCCCGCATGCGCCGGCCGAAGCGCACGCCGTACCAGCGTTTGACGGCCGCCAGCGCCCGCTGGCCCCAGCCCAACCCGGCGATGCGCGTGCTGGTCCACAGGCCGCGTTCGGCCGCCACGCGGACGACCGGAATCGCGAAGCGGTGGAGCAGATTTTGCAAGGGATCCGAGACGGCCGGCAGCAACTCGATGTATTGATGTCCGTTGAGATGCGTGGGCCGCAAGCCGTGGTCGCAAACCAGCGCGACTTGGGCCGCCAATTCCTGGCTGATCGGCGTTTGCCAGCGGCGCGGCGCGGCCAGCAGTCGCACAAATAGCGCGGCGATGCTGGGAAAAAATCCGTCGGCATCGAGCAGGGCGGCCGGATAGCTCCTGGTCAGCGGCCGGCCCTGCGTCAGGTTGACGTGGACGCCGAAATCGAACGGCAGCGCGGGATCGGCCAGCTGCGCGCGTCGCGCATGCGATAGCAGCGTGCCTTCGCGGCTCGCGTCGGCCAGTCGGCCGGCTGCGCTCAAGGCTTCGAGCGTCGCGGGGGCGTTGGACAGGATCGACGCGCTCGTGAGCAGACCGTCTTCGAAGGCCTGCACGATGCCCGAGTTCACGGCCGAGTTCATGCCAAAGTCGTCGGCATGCAGCACGATTCGCTGCTTGGGACGGTGCGGCGTTGCTGGGCTGCCGGGCATGCTTTACGCCACGAGTTTGTCGCGCTGGGGGGCCGCTTCGCTCGGGTGGCCGGCCGCCG
>DATCFX010000026.1:0-6757 GCA_036509275.1 Pirellulales bacterium
TAGCGGTTCCGCGCGCGGATTCTCAGGAAGTTCCGCGAACGGTTTACGGTTCGAGAATGGCGACGTCGCTGAAGATCAGATCGCCGAGCGCGGCGGGGCCCAGCACGCGATTGATGCGCGTGAGCAGTTGCTGTTTGAACTCCGTCAGCGACGGATCGGTCAAGGCGGCCACGCTCGAGTGCCGCACGGCCAGCAGTACTTCCTGCCGGATGCGGTGTTCGAACGATTCGTAACGCTCGTGGAATTCGGCCTGCTGCGACTCTTGGATGGTCCCGTATAGATGAAAGCTGGCCAGCAGCGTCGCATGCTCTTTCGACGGCGGAACCGTCATGGCGAAGTTGCCGAGATCGACTTCCGTTTCGTGGCCATGCGCTTGCTCGGCGTGGGCCGGTTGCTCGACTTTGGCAGGGGCATGCTCGGCCGGCGCCGCGGCCGTCGGCGCCGCGACCTCGGCAGTCGCCGCGGGGACGTTGCGCAGGAAGACCATCGCCAGCAGCATCTGGCCGACGCCGATGGCGACCAGCAGCAGCAGCGCCGGCAAGCGCAAGTACCAACGTCTGGCCGCGCGGGGTGTCGTCATGGTTCAGTCGCCTCACCGGGCTGCTGGGAATGCCCCGAAGTCGCACCCGGGCCGTGGGCCGCGCCGTTCATGAACCGGCCCAAGAGCATGATGTCGACGCGGGCGTCGTGATTGAGCAATTGCGGGTCATCCGCGTTGGCCGCGGGATCGGCGGCGCTGGCCAACACCAACTGCATCCGCTCCGGTTCGATGCCCAGCGAGACGAGATAATCGCGCGTCTGGCGGCAGCGGGCAAATGTCAGATCCACCGCATCGTGATACGGCGCGCCTGCCGGCAGCGGGCGGTTGCCGGTCACTCCGCGGATTTCGATCAGGTGCCGCTTGCCGGCCAGGCTCTCGGCAGCCTTGCGCAGTTGTTGCCGGTCGGCGGGCGACAGGTCAGGGCCGGTGGCGGCGTCGAAATACAGGGCATCGCCGCCAGCGGTGAGCCCGCGAGCCACGGCCGGCATCTTCGAGCGGCCATCGCGCGGCCCGCCGCCGTGGCCCTTGGCGCTGGCCGTGCCGGTAGAGTGCAGGTCGGGCCAGGGGGCTTGCACGCCGCCCAGCCAGACGCGCAAGGAGTTCATGACGGCCTGTTCCTTTTTCGTGTCCTTTTGCCCCGCCATCGAATACATGACGACAAAGAAGGCCATGAGAATGGTGATCATGTCGGCATAGGACATGATCCATTCCGGCAACCCTTCTTCGCAGTGGCAAGCTTTGCCCGACATCGCTGACAATCCTTACGCGGCGGCCTTGTGTGCTTGGTGCCCGGCACCGAGATAACTGCTCAGCTTCTGTTCGACGACGCGCGGGCTGTCGCCGTCGCGAATGGCCAAGACGCCGTCGAGAATGATTTCCTTGACGACTTTTTCGTGGTGTCCAAGAAAGCCGATCTTTTCGGCGCAGGGCATGCAAATCATGTTGGCCATCGCCGCACCATACAGCGTGCCCACCAGGGCCATGGCCATCGTCGGGCCGATCGAGTCGGGATCGTCGAGATTGCCGAGCATCAGGATCAATCCCAGCAGGGTGGCGATCATGCCGAAGGCGGGACCGCACTTGCCCATCGTTTCGAACATCTTTTTATCAACGTGCATGTGCGCTTCGTCCGAGTCCATTTCCTTGCGCAGCACGGTTTGGATGACTTCGGGGTTCGTGCCGTCGATGGCCATTTGCAGGGCCACGACCAGCGTGTGGTTTTTGATGTCGCCCACGTTGCGCTCCAAGGCCAGCAGACCGTTGGTGCGGGCGAACTCGGCCAGCTTGACGAGCTCCGCGACCAGTTCGCCGTGATTTTCGAGCTTGTTGAACAGCAGCTTCTTGGCGACCTTGGGAAGCGTCAGAAACACCTTGAGCGGCACGCTGGTCATGACGACGCACAACCCGCCGCCGCAGACCATGATGAGCGCCGGCCAGTCGACGAACTGGCCCAGCGACACGCCGCCGCCGTGGCTGCCGGCGATGAACAGCGCGGTGATCATCAACACGAAGCCGCCCAGAATGCCAACGACCGTTGCTAGATCCATAGCCGACTCAAAAAAGGGGGTGGGACGACTTTTCTCGCAGCTCGATTGCCGGCGGCTCGCGCGCTCTCGCCTGCCGCAACAGGCCGCGACGGAAAACTATAGGACCAAATTACCTGGGACGCGCCCGGCCGCTGGCAAAGCCCGCCCCATGCCGCCGATCCAGCCGGTCGACCGCACGCGTTTTGCGGGCCGCCAAAGCTCGTCTTCCGGCAAATCCGGCAGATCTGCTCTAATCGCTCCGCGCCGGCGCGCGGGGACGGCGCGGCCCAGATCTTCCGGCCTGGATCTTCCGACCCAGGCATGCCGGCAACCTGCCAAGCCAGAATCGAGCCAGCGCGATCAACATGACGCCGATGCAGGCCAATACGCACGATTGCCGGCGCCTGGTGCTGGAGTGCTTCGGCCTGGCGGCCCTACTGGCCGTCTATCATCTGCTGCTGACCTGGTTGATGCGGCACGCCGGCTTGGAACTCGGCGCCGTGGGGCAGGGAAATCGCGTCGTGGGGATGGCGCCGCTCTACATGTACTGGGCACCGCGCTTCAAGCTGAGCTGCCTGCCGGCGATTGCCGTCCTCGCCGGGCTGGTCGGCTGGCTTGCACCGTGGCTAGTGACCCACCGCGCGTGGAGCACCTGGCGGGTTGCCGGCGCGCTGGTCGGCTGCCAGTTGGCCGTGACCCTGAGCGTGGGCATTGTCGACGGCGGCCCGCGCGGACTGGCGCGGCCTTACCACGATCTGACTGCCACCGATTACATCGGAGCCGTCGATCGCGTGGCGTCGCCGCGAGCGTTTCTTGAGGAGTATCCGCGGCTCATCGCGTCGCTGCCGATGCACTGTCAAACGCACCCGCCAGGAGCCGTGCTGTTTTTGTGGCTGGCGGCGCGTCTGCTGGGCCCCGGGCCGATGCCCGCGGCGCTCGCCACGATCTTTGCCGCAGCGCTCTCCGTGCCGGCCGTGTACTTGCTGGCCCGGTGCGTGCTGGAGGAGTCGCGTGCCCGGCTGGCGGCGTGTTTGTATTTGCTGGCTCCCAACGTCGTGCTGTTTTCGGCCACGAGCATGGATGCGGTGTTTGCCGTGCCGCTAATCTGGACCATCTACCTTGTGTTCCAGGGCAGCCGACGGGCGCCGCTCGTGTACGGTGCCCTGGCGGGCTTGTGCGCCGCGGTCGGAGCGCTGCTGACCTTTTCGATCGCCGTGCTGGCCGTTTGGGGACTGGTGCTGCTGGCGCTGGATTGGCGGCTGCGGCCCGACCATTGGTCCCGCACGTGCCGCACGCTGATCGCCGCGGTGGTCGCGGCACTGGCATTTTACGCGCTGCTCTATGCCTGGTCGGGTTACGACCCGGTGGCAACGTTTCGGGCCGCGCTCGCCGGGCACCATCGGGTGATGGCCGGAACCGAGCACGAGACGCTACGACGGCACCTGCACTTCGTGGTGGCGAACTTGGTGGCTTTTTTCGCCGCCGCGGGCATCGCCTCGACCGTCTTGTTCGGCCGGGCACTCCGCGCAGCGCTCGGCCGCGACGGAGGCGATGGCCTGCTCCGGCCGCTCTTGCTGAGCGTGGCCGCGGCCGTGCTGATCGTGGACCTGCTGCCGCTTTATACGCTCGAGGTCGAGCACATCTGGCTGTTCCTCGTGCCGTGGGTGACGATTGCCGCGGCCAGCCAGTTGCCCGTCGATCCGCGTCAGGGGCATCTGGCCCCGGTCGCGAAGTTAGCGTTGGCCTTGATTGCCGCACAAACGCTGACGATGGAACTGCTGCTGCACACCTATTGGTAGCGGAAGTTGTGAAACTTCCGACCGTGCTGGTAGCGGAAGTTGTGAAACTTCCGACCGATTCGGCGGCGCCTCGGAATTCTCACGAATTCCGCTACCGTCTTTAGTGGACGATTTCGGCATTGGGAAACGCGTCGCGCAGCATCTTCACGCCTTCGTCGGTGACTTGCGTCTGGTCGACGCGGACGCGTTTGATCTTCGTCAGGCCCTTGAGATTGACGAGGCCCGCGTCGGAGACATCGGTGTGGTCGAGATCCAAATCCTCGAGCGCGGAGAGGCGCCGGAGATGGACCATGCCCGCGTCGGTGATGTGGGTGCTGCCCAGATCCAGCGTCGTGGTCATGCCTTTGAGCGCGACCAGGCCGCTGTCGGTAATCCGCGTGCCGCCCAGCCCCACGACTTCCAACTTCATCAACGGCCGGAGATGGCTGAGTCCGGCGTCGCCCACGGTGGTTCCGGTGAGCTTGAGGCTTTGCAGTTTGGTCATGCCCTTGAGGTTCGCCAGCCCGGCATCGGTGATGTGGGCATGGCTGAGATTCAAGACCTGCATTTTCGTCAGGCCGCGGAGGTGCGCCAGCCCGGCGTCGGTGATTTGCGTGTTCTCGAGGTTCAGGGTCGAGAGTTCATTAAACTGGGCGACTTTGGCCAGTCCTTCGTCAGTGACGCGCGTGTTGGCCAGGTCCAGCAGCGTCAATCTGTTGAAGCCCTGGAGATAGTCGAGCACCGTGTCGGTGGCTTTGGGGTCTTTGAACAGCACGCCCACTACCGTGCCGCGATAAAATCTCACCTTGCCGCCAGCGTGGTCGATTTCCTGCACAGCCTGCCGCGGGTCCAACTGCTGCGCGTGCCCGACGCCCGCAAGCCCGACAATGACGGCGCAACAGCACAGCGCCCCAGTAAATTTCATGGCAACATACTCCGGCTAGAGGTTCCGGCGAACGGAGGAAAATGCCCAGTAAGGATCGAACGAAAAATAACTTCCGTTTTTGCCGGCCCCTCTCCCTGCCCTCTCCCGCAAGGGGCGAGGGGTTTGCGGAGAAGTCATTTTTCGTTCGATCCTAAAACAGGCGGCAGGCTGTTTCGTTAGTGAACGATTTCGGCGTTGGGAAACGCGTCTCGCAGCATCTTCACGCCTTCGTCAGTGACTTGCGTCTGGTCGACGCGGACGCGTTTGATCTTCGTCAGGCCCTTGAGATTGACGAGGCCCGCGTCGGAGACATCGGTGTGGTCGAGATCCAAATCCTCGAGCGCGGAGAGGCGCCGGAGATTGACCATGCCCGCGTCGGTGACGTGGGTACTGCCCAGATCGAGCGTCGTGGTCATGCCTTTGAGCGCGGCCAGGCCGCTGTCGGTAATCCGCGTGCCGCCCAGCCCCACGACTTCCAACTTCATCAACGGCCGGAGATGGCTGAGTCCGGCATCGCCCACGGTGGTTCCCGTGAGCTTGAGGCTTTGCAGTTTGGTCATGCCCTTGAGATTCGCGAGCCCGGCATCGGTGATGTGGGTATGGCTGAGATTCAAGACCTGCATTTTCGTCAGTCCGCGGAGGTGCGCCAGCCCGGCGTCGGTGATTTGCGTGCTCTCGAGGTTCAGGGTCGAGAGCTCCGTGAACTCGGCGACTTTGGCCATCCCCTGGTCAGTGACGCGGGTGTTGGCCAGGTCCAGCAGCATCAATCTGTCGAAGCCCTTCAGATAGTCCAGCACTGTGTCGGTGGCCTTGGGGTCTTTAAAGAGCACGCGCACCACCGTGCCGCGATAGACTCCCACCTTGCCGCCGGCGTGCATGATTTCCTGCACCGCCTGCTGCGGGTCCAGCTGCTGCGCGTGGGCGAGACCAGCAAGACCAAGAACGATTGCGCAACAACTCAAGGGCCCGAAAGATTTCATGGAAGGTGCTCCGGCTAATGGTTCGGGCAGGCGGTGGGAAGATGCTCAGCAAACGGCTGTGAGGGCTGCCTCGAACTCCCAATCTAATCCAAAATTCGCCGGTTGGCGAGTTTCCAAACAGATTTGTGAAGCCCAGACGGCGGCAACTTTCGCCCCAGCCCGACGGCGGCCGGTTGCCGATCGGCGCGTCCCGGTTATGACGATAAAACGCCGCAAATCCGAGCAGATTTTGCGGTCGCTGCCCGATTCATTCGCAGCGGGAGGTTAGCAGCCCGTCATGCGCCGGGACGATCACCAGAAGAATTAAATCTTCTTAATGTATTGGTGCGAAAATGCTTAGCAGCAAGCGGACACGATTGCCGCGCCGGCGCCCACACCGCAAAAACCATCTGTGGCATCCGGTATGCTTTGGCCCCGCCCCCGCATCTCACGCAAACACCGTTTGGCCAACGTTGGCCATCAACAATCGTCATGTCTTGCGTGAAAAGGGGTGGCATTCATGGACTTCAAGAGCCGGCGTATCAAGCGCCGCGAGAATGCCGAGGAGCGCGAACCGATCGGGTTCCACTGGGTCGACATCTATCCTTTGATCGGCCTGGTCGGCCTGGCGGGGTATCTAATTTTGGGGTAACTCGCCGGGGAAAGTTTCCGAGCATGTGCGTGTGATCGAGTCCGCGAGTCTGAGCACTTCGTTGCGCTGCACTCGGGCCGGTAGTACATGCGCCAGATTATCGGCTGCGGCGGCCATGCCCAGGCTCACCGCATCTTCCGGGCGACGGCCAAGCGCGAGCCCATAAGCGATGCCAGCGGCCATGCAGTCGCCGCAGCCGATTGGGTTTTCGACATGGGTCACGGCGGGGGTCTCGAATCTCAGCACTTTGTCGGCCGAGGTCATCCAAACCGGTCGCTTGCCGGCTGTGACCACGACCCACGCCGCTCCGGCTCGGTTGAGTTGACGCATGCCGTCGATGAGTTCCGCGTCGGTCTTGAGCGGGCGGCCCAAGGTG
>DATCFX010000027.1:0-1924 GCA_036509275.1 Pirellulales bacterium
CGTACGCGCTGCTAGGCGGCATTCAAGCCGTCGGATTGCTCAGCGCGTGGCTAGCGCGATTCACCGAGGGTTCGCAGCATCAGCACTGGTATCAGCGGCTGTTTTTCTTGTGCCTGCTGTTGCTGGGCGTAGCCACGCTGGCGGCGCTTTTGTCGAGCCCGACCGCGTGCGTGATGGCCGGAGCGACCTTTTCGGTGATGGTGCTGGCCGCCACCTGGGACTTCTCGGCAAGCAAGCGCGCCGCGATCTGAGGGATCGAACGCAAACGAGCTTCGGTTTTTTTCGACCCCTCACCCTGCCCTTCCCCGCGAGGGGTTTGCGCATGGCCGAGAGATACGCCGCGGTTTTCAATCGGTCTGCAAAGTAGCCGGCCTGGCTGACGCCTCTCTCGCCGGCGTTTCAAGCGTGCCCACATTGGGCCGGCAGCGCTGCTTTGCTGGCATCGCGCTGACTCGGTAGCGGAATTGCTCCGAAGAACGTCGGAAGTCGCACGACAGAACGGCGGAAGTCGCACGACAGAACGTCGGAAGTCGCACGACTTCCGCTACGAGGTGCGGGCGTCGCCTCCATTTCGGGAGCTGCCTGGCGTTTGGGTGTTGCCCACGCCTCGTGGGCATGTGCGTCAGACGTCAGCGGTGCTCGGCACGCCCACGCAGCGTGGACATGGCACCTAGTCTCACGAGGCCCGGCGGAAGTTTCAGCCTTCCGCCACGAGATGCTAGCGGTGCGCGCTGGGTCAGCCAGCGTGGCAGCGGGCTGCAACAAAGTCGGCAAAATCGAAAAAAAGGTTCCCCTCGTCACAACCGCCAACCGAAATCTATAGACAGGCATCGATCATAAGGAGGGGGAACCATGCAGCGAATGACTCGGAGGTTGGCCATTGTCGCGATCGCCGCGCTGTGGCCGGCCATTGCGGCGGCCGCAGACCCGGAGGCGGCGCAGCGGATCGCCTCCGCCTTGCGCACCAGCGGCCAGTTCGTGGATTACAGCATCGGCGTGAAATTCGACAACGGCACCGCCTGGCTGATGGGCCGCGTGGCCAACGACGAGCAGCGCCAGCTCGCCATCTCGCTGGTCGAGCAAATGGATGGCGTCTCCAGCGTCGTCGACAAGCTCGAGATCAAAAGCTCGCGGGCCTCGGCCGACACGGGCGTGCGCTTCGCCGCCGCGCAAACGCCCGCCTGCCCGACCAACTGCAAGCCGCAGCGCGCGGCCAACAGCCGGACGGCCGCCGACACGCTCGCTCCTCAAAGCTACAACGACCCGGGCGACCCGCTGCAGAGCCAGGGAGCGAGGTTTGCACCCAGCAACTCGCGCCGCTTTGCCCCCGAGCCCAACTACCGCGTGACCGGCGCCCAGCGCGCGACCCGTTCGCCGATGGACAGCCAGGTGCGGCAAGTGTCGCAGGAAACCGAGTACGACAATGAATTCCAGGGCGGTCCGGGCAGGGGCGTCGCACCCAGCCCCCCGATGAGCTTCGGCGTGCAACGACCGGGTAGCTATCGCCTGGCAGGGCCGGCCCCGGTCAACACGCAAGCCACGCCGGCCGGTTACAACGTTTCGCGCACGGCGGGCCCGATGTATGGGCCGACGCTGGGCGGCGGCTGCGTGGGCGGTCCCTGTGTGGGGGGCAATTGTGCGGTTCCCCCGTACGAGCAGCCTCGCATGCCGTGCTATTCGTGGCCCAGTTACGCCGCGTATCCCAACTATGCGGGCGTGACCTATCCGCGCCAGTATTCGCCGACCGCGTGGCCTTACATCGGTCCCTTCTATCCCTATCCGCAGGTGCCGCTGGGCTGGCGGAAGGTATGCCTCGAGTGGGACGACGGTTGGTGGTGGCTCGACTTCTACGACAACCACCATCACCACTAAATCAGCAGACGGCTGCTAGCGAGATTGCCAGGGGGGTTCGGCCTCCGCCGGG
>DATCFX010000028.1:0-2713 GCA_036509275.1 Pirellulales bacterium
CGAATTGACCGAGCTGGTGATCCACGATTTCGGGGCCAAGGGGCTGGCCTGGTTCAAGGTCGAGGCCGACGGCACGCTGGCTTCGCCGATCGCCAAGAATTTTACCCCCGAGCTGTTGGGCAGCATCCGCGAGCGGATGGGCGGCCAGCCGGGCGACCTGCTGCTGTTCGTAGCCGACAGGTTCGAAGTCACCTGCAAAGCCCTGTATGCCCTGCGCAAGCGCTTCGGCGAGGAACTGCGATTGTACGAGCCGGGCCGCGTCCACTGCTCCTGGGTCGTTGAGTTTCCGATGTTCGCGTACGACGAAGAGGAAAAGTGCTGGGCCTCGATGCACCATCCCTTCACCGCCCCGCGGCCACAGGACCTGGAGTTGCTAGCGAGCGATCCGGGCAAGTGCCGCGCCCAGGCCTACGACCTGGTGATCAACGGCTCCGAGGCCGGCGGCGGCACGATCCGCATTCACGATCAGCAGACGCAGCAGCAGGTGTTTGACCTGTTGGGCATCGACCGCGAGCACGCCCGCGAGCGGTTCGGGTTTCTCTTGGACGCCCTGCAATTCGGCGCCCCGCCGCACGGCGGCATCGCGCTGGGCATCGACCGCTGGGTGATGCTCTTTGGCGGCTTGGACAACATTCGCGACTGCATCGCCTTCCCCAAGACGCAAAAAGCCGCCGACCTGATGACCGAAGCCCCCGGCACCGTCGAGACGCGCCAGCTCAAGGAATTGAGCATCAAGATCGAACGCGCCGAGCGCTAGTCGCCGCGCAACCCACATTGCGCCAAATCCAAGCCCACGGACTGCGGTCCGTGGGCGAGCAGAAAGAAACCCCTCGCCCCTCGCCCCTTGCGGGAGAGGGTGTTATTTTTCGTTCGATCCTCAGGGACCGACGAGCGCCTCGTCTGCTTGCGTGCCCTGCTGCGATATGCGCACCTGGATTTCGTCGCCCACGACGCGGACTTCGAAGCGGTCGATTTTGATCTTGGGATTGTCGGCCCAGGCGCCGTCGCAGAGGCGGAAGCGCCAGGCGTGCCAGGGGCAGGTCACGATCCCGTCGTGGACCTCGCCGGGACTGAGCGACGCGCCCATGTGCGGGCAGATGTCGTCCAGCGCGAAGTACCGGCCGCCTTCGTTGAAGACGGCGACCAGCCGGTCGGCCACGACAAACGTCGCCCCGCGCCCCTCGGGAATTGCCCCCACCTTCGCCACCGTTACGAATTCGTCCATGCGCCTGCGCCATGCGTGCCTATAAGTTGTTCCCGCGATCGTGCAATTCTATAGTGTCCCGCGGCTATTTCCTCATCCCCCGGCGTGGAAAACAGTTGCACCAGGCAATTGCCTGCCAAAGCCCACGGACTGCGGTCCGTGGGGTCTTGTTTTGACACGCTTGACACCCAGTCGCGCGTGACAAACCGCACCTTTGGGGGTAAACTACTGAGTGCAACGACGTTACCCGTGGCGCGTGCTCGCAGGCCGCGAATTCGGCCCTTGTAAGGGCCGGCTTTGGCTGGCACGCAACATTGCGCACCGCACGCCTGGCGCCAATCCCCACCCGTTACCGTCTGCCTTGTTCCTTCCGCGTCGACGGCCGCCCAACCCTGATGACAAAGCCGCTCCACCATATCGTTTGTCCCACGCTGGCCTCAATGCGCGCGCTGGCCGCTGTCGGCTGCCTGGCGGGCTTGTTCGTGCCGGCGTTGGCACTGGCTGGGCCGGACCGTACTGGCGAGCAGATTTATCGCCAGCAGTGCGCCCATTGTCATGGCGCGTCAGGCGAAGGCGTGCAGGACGAGTACGGCAAGCCGCTGGCCGGCGACAAATCGGTCGGCGAACTGTCGGCGCTCATTGCCAAGACCATGCCGGCCGACGATCCGGGCGAGTGCGCCGGCCCTGACGCCGACCGGGTGGCCGCGTTCATCTACGACGCCTTCTATTCGCCCGTGGCCCAGGAGCGCAACCGGCCGGCGCGCGTCGAACTCTCGCGGCTCACCGTGCGGCAATACCGGCAATCGATCGCCGATCTCGTGGGCAGCTTTCGTTGGAACGGCCACTGGGGCGAACAGCGCGGCTTGCAGGGCGAGTATTTCAAGTCGCGCAAGTTCCGCAAGGAAGACCGCGTCATCGACCGGCTCGACCCGGTCGTGGATTTCAACTTCGGCGCTGCTAGCCCCCAGCCGGAAAAGATCAAGCCGGAAGAATTCGCCATCCGCTGGCATGGCGGCCTGCTGGCTCCCGAGACGGGCAACTACGAAATCATCCTCGTGTCGGAAAACGCGTCGCGGTTGTGGCTGAACGACAACGTGAAGCCGCTGATCGATGCTACGGTCAAAAGCGGCAGCGATACAGAGCATCGGGAAACCATCCGCCTGCTGGGCGGCCGCGTGTACCCGCTGCGGCTCGAGACGTTCAAATCGAAAGAGGCGAAGGAGAAATCGGCTTCGATCACGCTGAAGTGGCAGTTACCGCACCGAGCGGCCGAAGTCATTCCCGCCCGCAATCTCTCGCCGCAGAATTATCCGCCGGTGTGCGTAATCAGCGCTGCCTTTCCGCCCGACGACCGCAGCCTGGGCTACGAACGTGGTGCCTCGATTTCCGAAGCCTGGCAGCACGCTTCGACTGACGCTGCGTTGGAAGTGTCGGAATACGTCGTCGCGCACTTGGACGAACTGGCCGGCGTGCGCGGCACGCCGCCCGACCGCGACAAGCGGCTGCGCG
>DATCFX010000029.1:0-5148 GCA_036509275.1 Pirellulales bacterium
TTCTCCAGCCGCGCGTCGCCAAACCGTCCAAGGTCATCATGGGTCATCCGAATCGCCATCCCTCCAGCTCCGAGCACGGCATCGATTCGGAAACCCAGCCCGCTGTAAAGTCGATTCGGCGATGTGTGACCGCCTTAGCCCTCAAGGGGAGGGGGGACTCTCCATTGCAGTCCCCCCTCCCCTTGCGGGAGGGGGATAGGGGGAGGGGTCGTACGGTACGGATCGGTCAGTCGCTACGCCGATTGGTATGATACCGCGCCGCGGCGAGTACACGCGCCGCATCCGCGAGTACACCCGCTTGGATCCCCCACTGGGGCGCGCGTACATCGACGCCGGCTCGCCCGCTCCGGCGCGTACATCGGCGAGCCACCCGGCCGGCTGGCGCGTACACGGCCTTGAAATCCCTGGGGCATCTGGCCGCGCTCACCGACGCCGTCTGTGTCGCCCACGACGATGCCGCGCGCTTCGCGCCCGAGCATCTGCTGGAGCGCACGATCCGCGCCTGGCTCGACGTCACGGCCGCGTCGCCGCACGCACATCGCGCCTTCCTGTTCTGCGCGCATACCTTGCCGGAGGGGCGGCGGCGCGACCTCGACATTCGCCTCCGCGTCATCATCGAGATGATGCAGGACGCGATCGCCGCCTCCGTGCCCGCGCTGGCGGTGCGATCGGATGCGGCGCTGATCCTGTTCCCGACCATCCGCGCCATGCTGTCGGACCCGTTCCAATGGCTGGAGCCGCCCGACCCGGCGCTACGACAGGCCGACGCGCGGCGCCTCACCGGGATGCTGCTTGCCGCCGCCGAAGCCGAGGCCGCCGGCGTCTGGCCCCGCTGCGGTGGCCTCGAAGGCGCCGCCCCAGGCATTCCCCCCGCCACGGTCGATTGCCGTCAGACCCGCACCCGCCTGCGTGAGGTTCTCAACGGCGCCGAGGCCGGCCAGGACATCACGATCACCCGCCGCGGCAAGCCGGTCACCCGCGTGATCCGGGCGCGGTAGGAGAAAATCAGGTCGTGTCTCAGTTTGAATTTCTGGCTCGGGTGGGAAGCGGTCTGTCTCCTTTCGGGTCGGGATCAAACAAACCGGACATTCTTTTTCAGGCCATGTCTGGCCGAGAACGGAACGGCCGGTTTGGGGTGTCCAGCGGCAACAAGCAGACGTTCGTTCATGGGGACTGCCAACGGCAGCCGTCGACCCCAAGCGGCGGTAGCGCGACCGCAGCGGCTAGAGCCGGAATCGACCCAAAGCGGCGGTTCCAGCGATGCCGACAGGCGTGCTGCGGTCAGTTCACCGTGACCGAGCGCGGGCCGCTTCAACCCACCAGTCTTGTCATCTTGCCGGAAATGCATTGCGACCGATGGCCAGTCCGTTACTACGACGGTGAAGCGAGCTCCTGCCCGCGCCTGCTACGCTGATTGCACGGCCTCGGTACGGCCGCCTGCGAATGATCGCCCGCGAGTTTCGAAACTGGAGAAACAGATGCACAGCAAACTCAAAGCCCGCCTGCTCGGCACGGCGCTGATCATGGGGGCGCTTGGGTTTGCTGGCGCGTCGGCCTCGGCCGCCGTTCACCTTGACGGGCAGGTCCAGGCGGGCGGTGGCCCGGTCGCACAATCCACCGTGACGCTTTGGGCGGCGAGCATGAATGAGCCGACGCAACTTGGACAGGCGAATACTGGCGACGACGGCCACTTCGTGATCTCGGTGGATCAGCCGGTGGGCCAGGATACCTCGCTGTACCTCGTTGCCACTGGAGGTAAACCTGCGGTCAGCAAGGCGGCGACCAGCAATCCAGCGATCGCGCTGATGACGGTGTTGGGCAGCACCCCCCCGGCCACGGTGACGATCAATGAGATGACGACGGTGGCATCGGTCTGGACCCACGCGCAGTTCTTCGACGGCACGGTGATCAAAGGCTATGCGCTTGGCCTGCGCATCGCGGCGGGCAACGTGCCCAACTTCGTCGATCTTACGACGGGGGGATGGGGAGGTGCCATCCAGGACCCGCTCAACAGCGGCCAGACTCCGACGATGGGCAACTTCGCCACGCTGGCCGACGTGCTGGCCGGTTGTACCACGCGGATAGTGGACGATGCGTGCAGCAAGCTCTTCGCGGCCGCCACGCCGCCGGCGGGAAGCGCGCCGACCGACACGCTTACGGCGGCCGAGGCCATCGCCCGCTATCCGTGGTATCAGCCCGAGCGCGTTTTCGCCCTGCTCGACCAGTTCTATTCGGTCCCGAAGGGCAAGAACATGCGCGCGGTACCGTACATGCCGTACTTGAGCTTCGCACCCAGCGCGTGGGTTCTGCCGCTCAAGTTCGACGGTGGCGGCTATCGTGCTGGCGGCAAGGCCATGTTCGACAGCGAGGGCAACCTCTGGGTCGGCGACAACTTCACCATTGGGTGGCAGGGGCAGGACACGCTGTGGCAGGGCAACGCCAGCAAGTTTGCACCGAATGGGCATCCGCTGTCGCCGATCACCACGGGCTTTGCCGGCGGCGGGATGCAAGGGGGCACTTTCGGTGCCGCAGTCGACGCCAAGGACAATGCCTGGCTGACCAGCTATGGCGGCCATTCCATCGCGGTATTCGACAAGGACGGCAAGCCGCTGACACCGCCCGAGGGCATTACGTTCGGCGGCAAGCTTGGGCTGATGCAAGGCGTCATCGTCACGCCGAGCCGTGACGTCTGGGTCGTTGGGATCTCGAAGAATCAGCTCGTCTATTTCCCAAAGGGCGACCTGACCAAAGGTCGGATCGTCTGCGAGGGCATGACCGTGGAGCCGTGCAAGTCGTTCGCCGCGCCGTTCCATTTGGGCATCGACCAGCAGGACCGGGTCTGGGTGACAAATGCCGTCGGCGATTTCGTCACGCGCTTTTCGGCCGCCGATCCAACCAAGGTCGAGACCTTCAAAGCCGGCTTCAGCGGCAGCGGGCTCGGCATCGACAGCAAGGGCAATGTCTGGGTGACGAACCGGCTCGGCAACACGGCGCGCGGTGGGGCCATCTTGCAAGACGTGATCAAAACCCTGAAGGCTGGCGGCAACTTCGACGAAGTGCTTACGCGCGCGATGAGCAAGCAGACCAGCGCAGAGGGTGGGAGCGTCTCGCTCCTGCGGCCCGATGGCACGCCCTATCCCGGTTCTCCGTTTACAGGCGGCGGCCTTCCCGGTCCCTGGGCCGTGGCTGTGGATGGCAACGACAACATCTGGATCTCCAACTTCGCCGCTCCGAACAGTCCGATTGTACAATTGTGCGGGACAAGGGCCGGTGCCTGTCCCCCCGGCATGAAGGCCGGCGACCAGATATCGCCGCCCGGCGGGTACGTGGGTGGTGGCTTGCAGATGCAAACTGATATCGCCGTCGATCCGGCAGGCAACGTCTGGGCGATGAACAATTGGGAGGATATCGACAGTTGCTTTGGAAAGCCGTCCGAAGCGCTTTCGACCCGCTGCGGCGGCCAGGGCGTCACGATCTTCTACGGCATGGCCAAGCCTGTGCGGGCACCGCAGATCGGCCCAGCTCAGCCAGTGAATTAGCCCTTTTTATGTAGGACATCCGGTCATGCATCGGATACCCGGTCTGATCACACTGAGCGCGGCATTTCTTGCGTTCTCGGTCCTTGCGGTCGGTGCCCGCGCCCAGTCGGCGCCGACCAACCCGGCGCCCGTTGTAAATGTTGGGGACCAAGCCTCCGACGGCGGCAATGAGGACGCGTCCGCGCTGGCCAAGAAGCTGCAGAACCCGATCGGCGACCTCTACAGCATTCCGTTCCAGAACAACATCAACTTCAACGCCGGTCCGAACAAGGGCACGCAGGACATCCTCAACATCCAGCCGGTGATTCCGATCCATATCAACGAGAACTGGAACGTCATCACCCGTACCATCCTACCGCTGGTCTGGAGCCCATCCCTTCAGCCGGCACGGAGTGTCTCGTTCGGCCTCGCGCCGACCGTCTTTTCCGCATTCCTCTCGCCGACGAACCCGGTCGATGGCTGGGTCTGGGGCGTCGGGCCTATCGCCGAGTTGCCGACGATCACCAGCAAGACGCTGGGCTCCAATGTGTGGGGCCTCGGTCCGGCAGCGGTAGTCGTCAAGCTAGCGGGTCCGATCATTGCCGGCGCGCTGGTCAACAACGTGTTCTCGCTTGGTGGCACGTCGGGCCCAGGCGGCACGCGATATAGCGTGCTCACTGTCAATCCATTCTTCAACTACAATTTCGGCGAGGGCTGGTATGTTGGCACAAGCCCGATCATCACCGCGAACTGGCAGACCTCAGGTAACAATGCCTGGACACTTCCGGTCGGTGCCGACATCGGCCGCGTGATAAAGATCGGCGGCAAGCTGCCGGTGAATTTCCAGATCGGCGCGTATTACAACGCGCTGCGGCCGGAATTCGGCGGGACCTGGCAATTGCGGACGCAGGTTACCCTGATCTTCTGAGCTGGTCGTCACGCACCCTTGGTTCGCCGACTACGCAATGGAGAACGCAATGCCCAGACCCTGGCAGACCGACGACCATACACTCACCGCAATCGCGTTCCGCCCCCAACCGCGTCAGCGGTTTAGTTCAATCCCCTAAATGACGACACGCCCTAGCACTACTTTGGCACTTGTACGATCACGGACGCGCTTTGTATCAGACTGGGATTCAGCGGAGCATGTGCTGTGTCCCGGTCTGCGCAGCTTGGAGACGACCTTGATCGGTGGCTGACGCCGTTTCTTGGCGTGATGGGGCGCAGCACGCGCCGGCGATGGGGACCGCTCTACGTGCGCGGCCTGCTTGGACCTGACGGGCCGAAGAGCGTGCAGCCGATTGCTGCCCGGCTTGGGCTGCCCGGACACGACCAACTCCATCATTTCGTCAGCAGCGCCGCCTGGGACGATGCACCACTGTGGCGCGTGCTGGCTGAGGAAGCCGACTGTCTGCTGGGCGGCCCAGACGCGGTGCTGGTGATTGACGACACTGGCGTGCCAAAGAAGGGCACTCTGTCGGCCGGCGTCGCCCCGCAATATTGCGGGGAGCTTGGCAAGCAGGCCAACTGCCAGTCGCTGGTGTCGCTCACGCTGGCGCGCCACGAAGTTCCCGTGCCGGTCGGCCTGCGCCTGTTCGTGCCGAAGGCCTGGACCGACGACCCAGCCCGC
>DATCFX010000030.1:0-1038 GCA_036509275.1 Pirellulales bacterium
CTCCATTTCGGTCCATTCCACGTACAGCCAGGGCTGCACCTGCGGAAATCGTTCCCGTACCAGCTTGAGCCAGCGCAGGGTGTAGTCGGCTTCTTCGGCGATGTCTGCATCGCGGGGTTGGAAGGTCACGTCGCTGACCGCGGCGAGCGACGGCCACAGCTTTTTCCAGTCGGCGGCGCTCTTTTCGACCTGGGCCACGGGGTAGGTCACTACCCCGCCCATCGAATGCGTGGTGGTGAACAGGTCCTGCCAGCGCTCGTGGTCGGCCGGGTCGCCGGGACCGAGCATGGCGGTATTCCACAAGGTGCGCGCCAGTCCGCCGCCCATCAGAAAGGCTTTGGTGTCGTGGACCACGCCCGCGGTCCTGGCGTGCAGTGCAAAGCGGCCAACGGCGTTGCCGGTGAGGCTGTTGCCCAGGTGCAGCGTGGTGCGCCGGCCGATGGGAGGCAGCAACAGCACGGCATCGGCGTCGGGGCTTGGCGCCTGGCCAGCGCACAAAGCAACCGCGCGCAGCGTGGTGGTCTTGTCGATCGACAAGGGCGCGGAATACGTCTGCCCATGCTCGCGCGTCGGCGGCGTGCCGTCGGTCGTGTAGCGAATCGCCGCGCCGGGCGTCGCGCAGTGCATCGTCACTGCGACCGCTTGCGAAAACTCGCCGCCGCCGGGCCGGATCGTCGGCCTGCGGCAGGAGGCCTTTTCGCCAATGTCGATCCCTACGTATTGGCCATCGGGGCTTAAGCCGGCCACGCCCGCATTGGGCCGGTCGGTCACCACGGATGCCCACTTGCTGCTCATAAAGGGAGCAATGACCGGTCCCGCCAACCGCTGGCTGCCCGCATAGAACTCGATCTTGGAAACCCGGCCATACGAGCCGCGTGGACCCTCGTACCGGATCCAGCGATACGGCTTTCGATTCGCAAATGCGAGCTCGCTCCACTGACCGGCCGGCGGCGCCGCTAGGATTTCCGCGAGCACTTCAAAACCCGTGGTGGCCGAAGTATTCGAACCGGAAAACACTCCGCCAACCATCGCCTGCTG
>DATCFX010000031.1:0-1048 GCA_036509275.1 Pirellulales bacterium
TTTGCTGGTCTCGGTCAGGTCGGTGTGCATCGCCGTGAAGCCGATATTCCATAGCCAGTCATTCATCAGCGTGCCCTTGATGCCGCCCGCCAGCCGGTAGCTGCGGTCGCGCGATTGGTCCGAGGGCGTCGGATTGATCCAGTCGCGGCCGAAGATGCGCGCATCATTGCCGGCCGCCGCATAGGGGTTGTTCGGGTTCAAGGTGCGATCGGCCGCGGTGGCGCAGTTCACGCGCTCGGGGCAGATATAGACCGGCAGGTAGAGAACCTCCGAGCCGGGGGCGTTGGTGGCCGTGTGGGCTGACGACGTGCTGAAGGCCGGATTGTAGATGCCGGTCGGCGCGTTGCCGTACATCGTCGATGCTTCGCCGTAGAAGCTGGAATAGCTGACCTGGTCCTGCATGAAGTTGGCTTCGACCCAGCCTTCCGTCCCGCCCGGCAGCACGAAAGCGGTGTGGCCGGAAACGCCGAACCGGGTCAGGGAGGGCATGATCTCGCCGCCCAGCTTGGTATAATCGTACTGGCAGACCGACGTGGGAGATACCGGGTTTGCCGCCGCTTGGGCTGCAGTCAGGGTATAGGGCGTGCCGCGACCGCAACCATCCTCGTTCTGGTAGGCGCTGCCGGGGAGCACGGTAAAGGAGCCGTCCGCGTTGTGCGTGCCGGGCCGCACCTGGAAGTTGCCGGCCGTGCTCTGCCCATACGTGCCATCCGACTGGACGCCGTTGATGACGCCGTTGTGGCCGCAAATGCCCTGGTAGCAGATGCCCGTGCCGTCGACGGAGTTGTAGGGATAGGGCCGCTCGTTATTGTAGAGCGGATCGTCGTGCACATAGAAGGCGCTGACATAGGCGTTGACATGGTCGGTGGCGAGGTCGCCGACGCCGGCGGTCGCGCTCAGCTTGAACTCGGCCGCATCGTCGCGCTGGGAAAGGCCGCTTTCAAAGCGGGCGGAAAAGCCGGTGAATTCCTTCTTGGTGATGATGTTGATGACGCCGGCGATGGCATCCGCGCCGTAGGAGGATGACGCGCCGTCCCTGAGGACGTCG
>DATCFX010000032.1:0-7929 GCA_036509275.1 Pirellulales bacterium
TCGAGATCATGGTCGCCACGGTGATCACGCTGATCTTGATGGGCAGCGTGGCGGCCATGTTCGGCTTCGTCAGCACCAGCGTCACCGACAGCCGGGCGATGGCCGAAGCCGGCGAGCGATTGCGCAACGTCCGCGGCATGCTGCAACATGATTTGCAGGGCATTACGGCCTATGGCACTCCGCCGCTGAACCCCGACATGAGCCGAGGTTACCTCGAATACATCGAGGGCCCGCAAGGTGTCCTCTGGCGGGCAGGCATCAACAACGCAGCCCCCGGCGCGGGCGCAAGCGCGACCCAGGTGGCTGGGACGACGTTAATCGAATCGCCGTGGGACGATTGCGACGACATTCTGATGTTCACCACGCGGAGCACGGGCGAGCCGTATATCGGCCGCTTTTACGACGTCAACGGGCACTTCAACCTCATCTCCAGTCCCACGGCCGAAGTGGCCTGGTTCGCGCGGGGCACCACGCTGTTTCGCCGGGTGCTGCTGGTGCTGCCGAACCAAGATCTCAACATTATCGGGAGTACCTCGTTAACACCTTACTATTTAGCCGATATTTCAATGCGCCAGACGGGTGGCCAACTAAATACGCGGGTCACGTCGACTGCCACCCCGAACACGACCAGTCCCAAGCTGGCCGCCAATAGCCTGTCCGACCTGACGAAGCGCGAAAACCGTTATGCCCATCAGCCGCTGGCCTGGCCGTACGATGCCCGCTTCTGGAGCTGGCCGGAAGCGAGTACCGGGTCCGGCAGCAGTATGCAGGGTACCGGCACCGTGCATGCCTCGATCGGTGGATTCCCGAATCTGCTCGGGCTGCCAACGCTCCAGGAATGCTCCAGCTCTAATTTTCCCTTTCCGCTGTACGGGCCGGACATTCCGGCCCCAAAGCGCTCAGCTTCACAATATCCGGGTACACAGTTCGGTAGTTACATTTTGCCGGCGGGCGCCGCAAACTATCCATCAAATTTGGGAAATAATTCGAATCCGAGCGTCAACCCGGGCCATTGGGGCCTGTACGGTGGAACGGTTAACCCGGATCCCGTGATCATGACCCTCGATCAGAACGGGCTGAGCCGCTTCACGCAGACCAGCAGCCAGGGCCTGTTGGACGCGCACTACAGTACGGGGACATACCCGCCACGTTTCGATGACGTGGTGTTGACGGGCGTGGTGGCCTTCGACGTGAAGATCTGGGATCCCGGGGCGCCGGTCTTTCAGATGACCGCCAGTGTCGGCGGCGCGCCCAGCTTTACTTCCGTGGCGCCTGGCGATCCTTACTACATCCGTGGCGGTAGTGGCGCACTCGAGCGATTTGACGCCAATCCGCAGCCGAAAAATACGAGCGCCACGCTTGGCAGCGTCGGCGCCTACGTCGACCTCAATTACATGACAAACCCGGCCACGAACCAAAACCTGCCGGGGTACTTGAACTACTATAGCCGATATCTGACGGCGTTGAACGCGTACGAAGCCAACCCAGGGGTGATAGCGACGACCACCGTATCGGGGCTCACACCGTACCCAGGTTATGTGATTCCGCGGCCGCGCTTCGCCACCGAGGGCGACCTGCCAATTGTCGTCGGCATCAGCGGAACCACCTATGGCCCGCCGTTTGCTTACCCGGGCTGTCCGCCAATCATGCGCGGCTTCCCCAGTGGGGCCACGACCGGCGGCTGGGTAAAGGCGAGCACGGCAGCATATTCGGGTGGCATCGCATCCGTGTACGACACATGGTCGACGCACTACGAGTCGGACGGCATCGACCAGGACCAGGACGGCACCGTCGACGAAGGGACCGACGGCATTGACAATCCGTACGTGGTGAATACACTGCCAACCTACGCCTTTAACCACCCGTATTCGACGGGGATTATTTCGAATACCGCGCATTACATCGGCGGCGTGGACGATCCCTCGGAACTGGAAGCTGCGCCGCCGTATGCCACCGGCTGCAAGGGGCTCCAGATCCGCATCCGCATCATCGAGCCCGGCAGTCGCCAGGTCCGCGAGGTCACCGTGATCCAAGAATTGCTGGACGAGTAAGGCGAATGCGGAAGTAGGAATGATGAACGATGAATGCCGGAAAGACGCTTGCGCGTGATTCATCATTCATCATTCCTACTTCATCACTTCCCTCTCACACGCTGAAGCGGATGTTGAGAATGTCTCCGTCGCGAACGACGTAGTCTTTCGGCTCTTGCCGCACGAGGCTGTGCGCTTTCACTTCGCGTTCGCTGCCGAGACGAATCAAGTCCTCGCAGCGCGTCACTTCGGCGCGGATAAAACCGCGGGCCAGGTCGCTGTGAATGTTGTCGGCCGCTTCCAGGGCCGTGCCGCCCTGGCGGAGCATCCAGGTGCGGACTTCCTTCTCGCCGGCCGTGAAGTACAGCATCTGGCCCGACACGTCGAGGATCGTGCGCAGCACCTCATCGTGTCGCGAACCGCTGATGCCCATCTCACGCTGGAAATCGGCCCGGTCTTCGGGCGCCATGCGTGCCAGTTCGAGTTCCAGCCCGGCCGGCACGCCCAACGTCGGCTGGCCCGCGGGAGCAGCGGCGGCATAGCGGTCAAGATTCTCTTCGTCGTCGGCCGCGTTCACGAGCACCAACATCGGCTTTTCGGACAATAGCCGGAACGACCGCGTAGCCTTGAGTTGCTCCTCCGACATGCTGGCGGCCTGCAAGGGCTCTCCCGCTTCCAGCGCCGCGAGCACCTGCTCCAAGGCCGCCAGTTCGGCCACCTCCTGGTCGCGATTGGGGCGCGGCTTCTTGGCGCTCTCGCGCAGCCGCTCGACGCGGCCGGAAACGATCTCCAGGTCGGCCAGCAGTGCGTCTTCGGCAAAGCCGGTGCGGTCGGCCAGAGGATCGGAACCGCCGAACCCGGCCACCACCAGCACCAGGCAGCCGGCCTCGCGGATGACTCCCAGCCGCGCCGCGTTGCCCTCGTGCGAGCGGGTCAGTCCCGGCGTGTCGACCAGTTCCAGGGCCGCCATCGTCACCTTTTTAGGCTGATAAACGTCGCACAACTGCTGAATCCGGGGCTCCGGAACCGGGGCCATCGCGCTTTGGCCAATATGGGCGACGGACAGGTCGGGCTTGACCCCCGTCAGCCACTCGAACACCGTGCTCTTGCCCGAGCCTTGGTAACCGACCAAACCAATTTTCATGCCTGGACCTTGTTTCGCAAATCGTTTGCCTGTCGAAATTAGCAGCCACGCTTTGAGCCGCATCGCCTGTTCTACCGCCTATGGTTTTGCCTTGTCCAGGGCCACGCCGCCGCCGCTTTTTCTGTTCCCAGGCAGCGCGGCCGCTACTACACTGGCAAGGGGCGGGTTTGGTCGAGATTTGCCCGGGTGATGGCAGCCCGCCAGCGTCGTACCGCCCACTTTCGCTCCGCTTGTGATCCGCACAGTTTCTCAGACGCCGGCCAGTGCGCGTCCGCATGTCCATTGCCGCTCCCACAACGCCGTCCGCGCCGCAGCCGAGCCTGGCCAAGGCCGTTGTCAGCGAACCGGCCGGTGATCATGCCGGAAGCTGCAGTTGGCGTTCTCTGCTGGCGATGATTTCGGACCATTGGCTGCGGCTCGTATTCCTGCGGCGGCCACTTAGCCTTTGCTGGAAGCCGCGCGCGCCGCGGATCGTTGCTTCCTGCGCGTGGAGCATCGCGGCGCACGCCGCGCTGGTCGGCGTGCTCGCAATGTGCATGCATGCGTCCAGCAGGTCTGAAGCGCCCGAGCTACTGACTGAAATCCAGGTGCAGCGGCGCGTGCCGCCGATTCTCGAAGTACCGCTGCCGGACCATCTGCCGGAAGTGGTGCAGCCCGCCGGCGCGGCCGCCGGCGGCAGCACGGCAGTCGTGCGGCCGGCCACAGCGATCGACCCCGAGGTTCGGGTACCGCGGATCGAGCCGGCCGTGTTCGCAGTCAGTCGTTCCAGGCAATTCCAGGCGGCGAATTTCGACCGCGAGTTGGCCCCCGACCGGCACCCGGCGCCGAATCGACGGCAGCCGCAGGCTCCGGTCGAAAACCCCGTCGAGGACGATCGCACCGTGATCGTGCTGCCGGCCGGCTTCCGGGGCATGCTCGGAATGTTTGCCGGTCGTCAGGCCGTGCTCAAGCCGCTGCTGCTCAAGCAGCTTGGCGGCAACGACGAAACGGAAGCCGCGGTCAAGCGCGGCCTCGAGTGGCTCAAGCAACACCAGCAGCCCGATGGCCGCTGGTGCCTGCACGCGTTCGGCAGCCTGCCGGATTGCCACGGTCAGTGTACGCACGCCGGCATGCTGAGCGATACCGGGGGCACGGCGCTGGCCTTGCTGCCTTTTTTGGCGGCCGGCTCCACGCATTTGGAAGGCGAATACGCGCCGCTCGTGGCGCGCGGCCTGGCCTGGTTGATCCGCAGCCAGAAGAACGACGGCGGCTGGTCCGACGGCGGCATCGTGAAGATGTATGCCCACGGAATCGCCACCATCGCCCTGTCCGAGGCCTACGCCATGACCGGCGATCCGCGCTTTCGCGCGCCGATCGAAAAGGCCATCGAGATCATTGCCGAATACCAGGACGAAGAGGGAGGCTGGCGCTATGTTCCGGATCAGGTCGGCGACAATAGCGTGACGGGCTGGCAGTTGATGGCGCTGCACAGCGCCGAATCCGCCGGCATTGAGGTGCCGAAGAAAATGTTCGCCAGCGCGATGGAGTTTCTCAACTCCATGCAGCCAGACAAGACGCGGGGGCTGTTCTGCTACGGTTACGAGCGTCCGGTGAGCGACACGATGACGGCCGAGGGCCTGTTATCGCGTGAATATGGCGGCTGGTCGTACGACAACCCCGCGCTCAAGTCCGGCGTGGCCGAGTTGCTCCGGTCGTACATGCCGAACAAAGACAAGCCGAACATGTACTACTGGTACTACGCCACGCAGACGCTGCACCACGTCGGCGGCAAGTCATGGGACAAATGGAACGAGCCGATGCGGAAAGTGCTCGTCGATTTGCAAATCAAAAAGGGCCACATGTCCGGCAGTTGGACGCCGAAACTGCAATACGACCTGGCCGGCGGGCGGCTCTACATGACGGCACTGGCGACGCTCACGCTCGAGGTTTATTACCGCCACTTGCCGATTTATGCCAAGTACTCGATGGCTGGCGAAAAGGCCAAGCCGCCCCCCGCCAAGTGAGCGCTGCCCGTCCCGGGTCAGGTGAGCGCTGCCCGTTCAGCCAAACAACTCGGCCACCGGGCGTCCGCCGTCGACGATCTTGATCGGCCGCCCGACGGGGCTCATCATTTCCTGCGAGGCGTCGATTCCCAGGCTCTTGTAAATCGTCTGAAACAGATCCTTTTCGCCGATCGCCGGGCCAGTCACCTCTTCGCCTCCGCGATCGGTCCCGCCCAGCACCTGGCCGCCGCGAATGCCGCCGCCGGCCAAGACCACGCTAAAGGCCCGCGGAAAATGATCGCGGCCGGCGCGGGGATTGATCCTGGGCGAACGTCCGAACTCGCCCATCCACACCACCAGCGTCCGCTCGAGCATCCCGCGCTCGTCCAGATCCTTGAGCAAATACGCGAACGGCTGGTCGAGCTGCCCGCACAGTGAGCGCGTCTTCGAAAAATTGTCGAAGTGCGTATCCCAACCCGGCAACGAGGCCTCGACGCATGTCACGCCCGACTCGACCAGCCGCCGGGCCAGCAAGCAGGCGTTGCCGAATGACGTCTTGCCGTATGCCTCGCGAATACTGTCCGGCTCGCGCGACAAGTCGAAGGCTTGCATCTGCGAACTTTGAATCATCCGCGAAGCGTGCGCGTAGAGCTTGGCATGATCTTGCTGCGCGCCAGCGTCGCCGGGCGCCGCCTGCTCCATTCGATCCAGCAAGGCCAGCCGCTGTTGAAAACGCTCGGTCGAACCCGTGGGCTGCCCGTTATCGGGCATGCGGCCGGCCGACTGCACGGCAAAGGCATCGAACTCGCTGCCCAAAAAGCCGCCGTTGCTGGTATTGGCAAACCCATTGCCGATGCGGACAAACGACGGCAGCTCGCAGGCCGCGTCGGCCAGTTGCTGAGCGATCACGGATCCCACGCTGGGATGACGCAAACTGGCCAGCGGCACGTACGACGTGTGCAGCAGATAGCTGGCCCGTTGGTGGTTCCCCTCCTTGGTACTCATCGACCGCACCACCGCCAGCCGATTGGCCGCCTTGGCCAGTTGCGGCAGGTTGTCGGCGAACTGCACCCCGGGAATCGACGTGGAAATCGCCTCGGTCTCGCCGCCGGACTCGTGGCCCGGCTTGGGGTCGAACGTCTCGAATTGGCTCGGCCCTCCCGGCATCCACAGCAGGATGCAGGACATTTGCCGCCGGCGCAGCTCGGCCGCATGCAGGCTCAGCCGATCGGTCCACGACAGGCCGCCCGCCGCGGCCGAAGCCAGCGACAGCCCGCGCACAAAATCGCGCCGGCCGATCACGCCTGCCCGATCGACCGCCACGCCGACATGATGCTTGAATTTCATGGTCATGACGAACAGACCTTCGGTTAATTGCGATAGAGGAATTCGGTCCGGTTCACCAGCCCCCACAGCACGTCTTCGCAGCCTGCCGCGCGGCTGCTTGCGCGCTTGACATGCTCGCGGCAAACGGCCAGCTCTTGCTGGCTGGGATCCCGGGCCAGGCAGCGCACAAACAACTCGCTGATCAGCATGTCGTCATCTTTGAACTGGCCGATCAGCCGGCCCAAGGCGGTGTCCGCGCTGCCGCCGTCGAGCCCGCGACTGACTAGCCGCGAATTCATCATCGACAGCACTTGCGAAATCGATCCGCTGATTTCGTCGCGTCGCTGGCTGGGGTCGTAGCCAAACACCGCGTTGAATTGCGCTCGAGGGCCGTTGATAGCGGCATAAGGCCCGCCGCCGTAGCCGGCAGGAATTTCAATGCCCAGCGACAGCGTGAGCGCGTCGAAAAGCTGATCGCCGCGCAGCCGCTGCGCGAAATTGGCCGTGAACGGCGGCTGATCGGCAGTGCGGCGCGGCCGGCATTCACGGGCGTACAACTTGGTGGCCATGATCGTGCGGTACAGCCACTTGACATCATACGCATGGGCCGCGAATTGATCGGCCAGATAGGCCAGCGTGGCGGGAGCCGAGCAGGGCTTGCCGGGCCCCATGTCGTCCACCGGTTCGTAAAAGCCTTCGCCCACCAGTTCGGCCCAGATGCGGTTCACGAAGGCCTTGGCAAACCAGCCATCCTCGCGCGCGGTGATCCACTCGGCGATCGAAGCCCGCCGCTCGTCGTCGCTGCTGCCGCTGGCAAGCTTGCGGCCGGTGGCGAAGAACACAGGCGTCATCAGTTGCCCCTTGGCGCTGGGATTCTTCAAGTCGGGCATATAGTGCTCGAGCGACCCGCGGCCGACCATGGCCGGGCCGCGAAAGCGCGGTTCGAACTGTACCGACGCGACTTCGAACATCGGCATTTTGTTCTGCTGGAAAATCCGGCGCAGTTGCACGCGCGGAAAGAATGCCGCGAACTCATGAAACTGCTCGCGCTTCCAACGGTCGGTCGGATGATCGTGGCACTGCGCACACTGGATCTGAATGCCCAGGAAGATGCGCGAAACTTCGGCGGCCACGTCGTCGGCATTTGCCGATTGGGCCATGATCAACGCGGTCGGCCCGCTATCGATCACGCTGCCTTTGGCCTCGATCATGGTCTCGGCGATCTGGTCCCAGCCCTGTCCGGCGTTCAGTGCGTCAGCCAAAAAGGAGGTTAGCGCCGCTGCCGAAATCAGGGCTCGATCCTCGACGCGGCGGTACATGACCACGTCGCGCCAATAGCGGCCCCAATTCCGGCCGAAACGCGGGTCGGCCAGCAGCCGATCAACCAGCGTTCGCCGCCGCCCTGCCCCTGGATCGAGCAAGAACAAGGCCATCTGGGCCTGGCTCC
>DATCFX010000033.1:0-7542 GCA_036509275.1 Pirellulales bacterium
GGGCGAATCTCCGGGGCGAAGGCGGGCAAGTCGCACTAGGCGAGTCGTGCCCATTGAAACCGACTTTTCGCCCCAATGCCAGCCTTGGCTCGATCCCGTAGGGCAAGATTTTCTGGTAGGGCGGGGCTGATTGCCAGCCCACTGGATCCAATGGGCAGACGGGGGGAAGAGAACCACAGAGGCACAGAGGCACAGAGAAGAAAAGAGAGAAAAACAAGGCATTCACCACAACGACACGAAGGGCACGAAGGTTTTGGTTCCTTTGTTTCCTTTGTGCTCGTTGTGTCGTTGTGGTCCGTCTCCTGTCCTCGTCTCTGTGCCTCTGTGCCTCTGTGGTTCTCTTAAAGGGTTCGCTCGTCCCAACGCCAGTTTGGGCCTTCCGGGTGGGCCAAATTGCGCCGATATCGTGCGGTCGGCCGACTCATGGGTTATGCTCGGCTTTTGGCCCTCTTTCAACCATCAACCTGCTCCGGTGATGCTAGTGCTCTTCCGAATCGCCCCGTGTGCCGTGTTCGCTTTCATCTTGCCTCTGGCCATCGCGTCGCTGGCCGCGGCGGCCGCAGCGGATGATTTTCCAAAAATTTACAATAGCGAGCCGGCTGCGTCGGGCAGTCCGATGCCGGCCGCGGAGGCGGCGGCGGGCATGCGGGTGCCGCCGGGCTTTCATGTCGACGTGTTTGCCGCCGAGCCGGACGTGCAGAATCCGATCTCCATGGCCTGGGATCGCCGCGGCCGGCTGTGGATCGCCGAGAACTACACCTACGCCGAACGCCCGAAACGCTTCGAGACCGCTTTGCGCGATCGGATCATCATCCTGGCCGACACCAATGGCGACGGCCGTAGCGACCGGCGGAAAGTGTTCACGGACGACGTGCAGATGCTCACCAGCGTCGAGCTGGGCCGCGGCGGCGTATGGGCCATGTGCCCGCCGCAACTGCTGTTTATTCCCGACCGCAATGGCGACGACCGGCCCGACGGCCCGGCCGAAGTCGTGCTCGACGGCTTTGACGTGCCGCCGGACAACTCGCACAACTTTGCCAACGGCCTGCACTGGGGGCCCGATGGCTGGCTCTATGGCCGCTGCGGCGCGTCGTGTCCCGGCCGCGTGGGCGTGCCCGGCACCAAGGACGAGCTGCGCGTGCCACTGACCGGCGGCATTTGGCGATTTCATCCAATTCGCGGGACATTCGAAGTCCTCTGCCACGGCACGACCAATCCTTGGGGACACGACTGGAACGAACATGGCGAAGGCTTTTTCGTCAACACAGTTAACGGCCACCTGTGGCACATGATTCCCGGCGCGCACTTCCGCCGGCCGCACACGATCGACCCCAATCCGCGCGCGTATGAGCCGATGGAGATGCACGCCGACCATTGGCATTGGGACACCGGCAAGAGCTGGATGGACAGCCGCAAGGCCACCGGCGAGCACGACCGCCTGGGCGGCGGCCATGCCCATTCGGGCACGATGATCTACCTGGCCGATCAGTGGCCGGAAGCCTATCGCGGCCGGCTGATGACCCTCAATCTGCACGGCCGGCGCACGAACGTCGAGCGGCTCGAGCGCCACGGCAGCGGCTACCTGGCCCGGCACGAGCCGGACATCATGCAGGCGGCCGACACCTGGTACCGCGGCCTCGAGCTGGGCTACGCGCCCGACGGCAGCGTGCTGGCGCTCGATTGGAGCGACGCGGGCGAATGCCACGAAACGACCGGCGTCCACCGCACGTCGGGCCGCATCTATCGCGTCAGCTACGGCCAGCCGGCGGCGCTGGCACCGTTTGATCTTTCAACCTTCAATCCGGCGGACCTGGCCGATTTGCACACGCATCGCAATCAGTGGTTTGTGCGGCAGGCGCGGCGCGAACTGCTGGATCGCGCGGCCTTGAAGCAAGACCTGACCTCCGCCCAGCGGAAGCTGGAACATGCGCTCAATACTTCGGAGAACACTGTCCATCGGCTCGACGCGTTGTGGACGCTGCACGCTCTCGAACTCCGGACGTCGTGCCATCTCAAGTCACTCCTGGCCGACGACAACGAGCACGTGCGAACCTGGGCCGTGCGGCTGCTGACCGATGCGTGGCCACTGGACACAGTACACGGGCCGTCGCCGGCGACGCTTACGAGTGTCGATCAGGGCACGCTCGATCTGCTCGTGTCCCAGGCCAAGCAAGATCGCTCCGGCCTGGTGCGGCTGGCCTTGGCGTCGACCTTGCAGCGGCTGCCGGTGGCCGATCGTCCGGCGCTGGCGACGCCGCTGTTGGCGCATGCGGAAGATGCCAACGACCAGAATCTGCCGCTCTTGATTTGGTACGGATTGATCCCGGTGGCCAATGCCGACGCGGGGCAACTGGCGTCGCTGGCGGCCGAGAGCAAGATCGGCCTGGTGCGCAAAATGATCAGCCGGCGGCTGACCGAGGACCTGGCCGTGCGGCCCGAGCCGATCAACCGCCTGCTGGCCGAAACGGTCTCATCAACCGACGCGCTGGCCGACGTGCTGGGCGGCATGAGCGAAGGGCTGGCCGGCTGGCGCAAGGCGCCGCAGCCGGCTTGTTGGGCCGAGGTGCAAGCGGCTGTCAAAACAGCGAATAACCAGGATCTGGTCCGGCGCGTCCGCGATTTGAGCGTGCTGTTTGGCGATGGCCGGGCGTTGGACGAAGTGCGCACGATCGCGCTGGACGGCAATGCCGACCTGGCCCAGCGCCGCGTAGCGCTGGCAGCGCTGATCGAAGCGCGGCCGCCAGATTTGCGCAAAACTTGCGAAAAGCTGCTGGGCGTGCGGTTCTTGAATTCGGTGGCCGTGCGCGGACTGGCCCTGTTTGATGATCCGGCCATCGGCGTCAAGCTGGCCGGTAGCTACCGCAAGTTTCATCAATCGGAGCGGGCGCCGGTGATGGAAACGCTCGTCAGCCGGCCGGCCTTCGCGCGGGCGATGCTCGATGAGATGGCGGCCGGCAAGATCGCGCGCGGCGATCTTTCGGCCTTTCAAGCCCGGCAGATTCGCAGCTTTGGCGACGCGAAACTTACAGCCCGGCTGGGCGAAGTCTGGGGCCAGCTTCGCGATTCGCCGGCCGACAAGCGCGAGCAAATCGCCCGGCTGAAGACGCGGCTCACGCCCGACTACCTGGCCCAGGCCGATCGCTCGCGCGGCCGGCAGGTGTTTGCCACGGTTTGCGCCAGTTGCCACCGGTTGTTCGGCAGCGGCGGCCAGATCGGGCCCGACCTGACCGGGGCGGGCCGGCAGAACATTGACTATCTACTGGCGAACATGCTCGATCCCAGCGCCGTGGTGGCGGCCGATTTTCGCATGTCGGTCGTGGCCCTCGACGACGGCCGCGTGCTCAACGGCATCGTCGCGGCCCAGACGCCGCGCACCATCACGCTGCAAACGGCCAAAGAGCGGATCGCCCTGGAGCGCTCCGACATCGAAGCCCTCGAGCCCAGCACCGCCTCGCTCATGCCCGACGGCCTCTTGCAGCCGCTGGCCGAAACGCAAGTCCGCGACCTGTTCAGCTATCTCATGAGCCGCAGCCAGGTCTCCCTGCCGCCGGAGGCCACGGCGGCGAGGTGAAGCACCTCATTCAATCAGCGTAGACGGGTGCGGCACGCGGTCGGCCAGGGGCAGCACCTGGGGCTTGTAGATCGTGGTGTAGGCCTGGGCTTCGCGATGCTTGTCGAGCGCGGCCTGCGACTCCCAGTGCTCGCAGAGCATGAATACGCGCGGTTCGCTCTGCGAATGGTAAACCTCGAAGCGCAGGCAGCCGGGCTCCTGCCGCGACAGCCGCCCCTGCTCGGCCAGCAAACCTTGCACCTGCTCGATGCTGCCCGAATCCTTGACGGTCAGCCAGATGTTTAGACAGATCATGCGTTGCTCCAAGGTTCAATGATGAATGATGAATGCAGAGCGATTTGACGGCGAGCCTGTAGTGTATCCCATTCATCGTTCGTCATTCTGCATTCATCGTTTCCGATAAAACATCCGCTTGACCAGCCAGGCCAACACCAGGCCCATTCCGGCGCACGCCGCGGCCGGCCGGGGGGAGTGTAGCAGCAGGCTGAGGTAGATTCCCAGGCCCGCCATGCTGGCGAGCACCAACAGGATCGCGAACCAGGCCACGCCGCGGTGCGGCACGGCGGGCTCGCGTAGCAAGTGCTGCTGCACTTCCGGCCGCTCGAGCAGCGTCCGCACGGCCTTGCGGCCGCGCAGGTCCTTGCGCATGGCCTGCACGAAACCGGCGTTGCCCGGGTCGTCCTGCATCAGCTCGACCAGGGCTGCCGCCTTGGCGTCCTGATGCTGCGACCGCAAAACGATTACCATCGCCGATTGGGCCATCGAGCTATTGGGATCGAGCTGCAAGGCCCGCTTCAAGCTGGCCTGGGCAGCGCTGGTGCGGTGCATGCGATGTTGGGCCAGCCCGAGCGCCGCCCAGGCCTCGGCCGACTGCTCGTTTGCGGCCAGGGCCTGGCGCGCGGCCAATTCGGCCGGCCGCGGGCCGCGTTCCCAGGCCATGAATACGGCGAACTCGGCCAGCAGCCCCGGCTCGCCGCTCGAGAGCCGAATGGCCCGCTCGAAGGCCGACTGGGCCTTGCCCGTCGCTCCCATGCGCCAGGCGGTTCGGGCGATCAGCAGCGGCGTCTGTCGATCATCCGGCGCAAGCGCGGCGGCTTGCTCGGCTTCGGCCAGAGCCGCGCCGGGCTGGTTCATGGCCAACAGCACGTTAGCGCGTAGTTGGTGAACCTGTGCCGGGTGGCTGCCGGAAGCGTGCAACTGGTCGAGCAAGGCCAAGGCCCGGGCGTGCTCGCCGGCGCCGAGCGCCTCGCCGATTTCGCAGGTCAGCTTTTCAAGATCTTCCGGCGGCATGGGAGTGGGGCGCCGAGTTCGGGTTAATATTCGCGTGGATGCACCCGGCCTTGCACGCGGATGGGCAGGCCCTGGATCCGCAAAAAGCCTTCGGCGTCGGTCTGGTTGTACGAGCCGCCGCCTTCCATGCTGGCGACGGCCTCGTCGTACAGGCTGCCGGGGCTTTGCCGCCCGGCAACCATGATATTGCCCTTATATAGCTTGAGGGTCACTTCGCCGGTCACCGGCCGCTGCGCCTGTTTGATAAAAGCCAGCAAGGCGTCGAACTTGGCCGCGTACCAGAAGCCGTAGTACACCATCTCGGCCACTTCCGGCGCCAGCCGGTCGCGCAGGTGAACCAGGTCGCGATCCAGCGTGAGTTGTTCCAGGTAGCGATGGGCTTCGTATAGCACGGTCATGCCGGGGGCTTCGTACACGCCGCGGCTTTTCATGCCTACGAAGCGGTTCTCGACCACGTCGATGCGGCCCACGCCGTTGCGGCCGCCGATTGTGTTCAGCTCGCGCACGATGGCCAGCGGCCCCAGCTCGCGGCCGTTGACGCTCGTCGGCACGCCCGAGCGAAAACCGATCTTCACCGTCTCGGCCTTGTCGGGCGCTTGCTGGGGCGAGACGGTCATGCCAAAGTCGACCACTTCGACGCCGCACACGCCCAGGTCTTCGAGCTTGCCGGCCTCGTAGCTGATGTGCAGGCAGTTTTCGTCGGAGCTGTAGGGCTTGGCCGTGCTGGCTTTGACCGGAATTTGTTTCTCGTCGCAATAAGCGATCATTTCGGTCCGGCCGGCAAAAAGCTGGCGAAAGCGCTCGATGCGCCAAGGCGCGATCACTTTCACGGCCGGGTCGAGGGCCTCGGCCGCGAGTTGAAAGCGGCACTGGTCGTTGCCCTTGCCCGTGGCACCGTGAGCGAAGGCGTCGGCCCCCACTTCGCGAGCAACTTGCAGGCAAGCCTTGCTGATTAGCGGTCGGGCGATGGACGTGCCCAGCAGGTACATGCCCTCGTACCGGGCTTGCCATTGGAGCACGGGAAAGGCGAAGTCGCGGCACAGTTCGTCCTGCACGTCGACAATCCGGCTCGACTTCGCCCCGCAACTGCGGGCCTTGGCCAGAATCGCCTGGCGATCTTCGCAAGGCTGGCCCAAATCCACATACACCGCATGGACCTCGTAGCCCTCGTCCTGGAGCCAACCGAGAATCACCGACGTATCCAGACCACCGGAATAAGCGAGCACGCAACTAGGCATGGAATCTCCGCGAGCGAAAAAAACGCGACAAACTTTCCCGGGCCGCGCCCCGCGTCAGCCCGCCGCAAGACGCCATTGTCCTAGGGCCGCCCGCGGCTGGCAAGGGACTCGGCCGCCGGTTGCGGAGGCCCGGTTTTGCGACTCGCTCGTTGGCCGCGAGCGATTGGCGGTTTACACTGTCGCTCGGCATCGCCCCCTCCACCGATTTCGAGAAAGCCCGCGATCATGCAAAATCTCTTGACCGCAGCGACATTCCTCACGGCCCTGTTTTGGGCCTCACTAGCTCCGGCCGCCGACGACGATTCGGCCGCAGCACCGCAGGGCGAGCTGATCCAGCGCTCGTTCAAGTCCAGCAAGATCTTTCCCGGTACGGTGCGGGACTATTGGATTTATGTGCCTAAGCAATACGATCCCAAACAGCCGGCCTGCGTCCACGTGAACCAGGACGGCGTGCAGTTCAAGGCGCCGGAAATCTTTGACCGGTTGATCCACGAGAAAAAGCTGCCGGTAATCATCGGCGTGTTCGTCAGGCCGGGCGTGGTCAAAGCGCAATCGGCCGACGCGCTCGATCGCTTCAATCGCAGCTACGAATACGACGGTCTGGGCGACAACTACGCCCGCTTCCTGCTCGACGAGCTGCTGCCCGAGGTCGAGAAGCAGCAGACGTCCGACGGCCGGGCGATCCGGCTCTCGCACTCGGGCAACGATCGCTCGATCGCCGGCACCAGCAGCGGCGCGATCTGCGCATTCACGGCAGCCTGGGAGCGGCCCGGCGCCTTCAGCCGGGTGTTTAGCGGCGTCGGCACGTATGTCGGCCTGCGCGGCGGCAACGTGTATCCCACGCTGGTGCGTAAGTTCGAGCCCAAGGCCATCCGCGTGTTTTTGGAAGACGGCAGCAACGACCTGAACATCTACGGCGGCGACTGGTGGATGGCCAACCAGGAAATGGAGCGG
The DNA here is from genome assembly GCA_036509275.1 of Pirellulales bacterium. Classification (GTDB taxonomy): domain Bacteria; phylum Planctomycetota; class Planctomycetia; order Pirellulales; family PNKZ01; genus DATATB01. The sequence goes on from DATCFX010000033.1 coordinate 7,054, forward strand.
GCGCTGATCTTCGCCGGCTACGAAGTCGAGCACAACTGGGGTACCGGCAAGCACAACGGCAAGCACGCCACCGAGGTGTTTCCCGAGGCGATCGAGTGGCTCTGGAAAGACTGGCCGCAACCGGTAAAGGCCGGCGCCGGCTCGCCACAGTTGCAGCAGATTTTGGTTCCCGGCGAGGATTGGCATCAGGTAACCGACGGTTACAAGTTTACCGAAGGCCCGGCGGCCAATGCCGCCGGCGAGGTGTTTTTCAACGATGTTCCCAACAGCAAAACCTACAAGATCGCGGCCGACGGCAAGGTGAGCGTGTTTGCCGAAGACACGCACCGCGGCAACGGCCAGGCCTTTGGTGCCGACGGCCGGCTGTATGCCGTGGCCGGCGACGGCCCCGACGTGGTGGCCTACCAGCCCGACGGCAAGCGCGAGGTCGTCGCCGAAGGGATCAGCGGCAACGACATCGTGGTGGCGCACAACGGGCACATCTATTTG